>NZ_JBHXMU010000021.1:80748-115520 GCF_042720685.1 Kitasatospora sp. NPDC058492 | reverse complement strand
CGATCCGACAACCGCTCACCCGCACACGACTTGACCTGCCCCACCCTCGCCACACCACAACCAACGAGACAGACACACCAAAGTCACTGGCATTGGCCCTAGGACGGCTCGTGGGGGGAACCATGAAAGGGGTCCGCCGAGTCGTCGGGGGGACACGGCCTTCGAACCGGGCCTGACGGAGGGAGCAGCGGTGGACGCGTCATCCGGGAGCGGGCGGGAGTTGCTGGCGGCGGCGGGGGTGCTGTTCCCGGACGAGCGGGGGCGGGTGCTGGTGGTGCGGTTGCCGTACGACCGGAAGCATCCGGTGGCGATCCCGGGCGGCGGGTGGGAGCCGCAGGACCGCTCGCCCCGGGAGACCGCGCTGCGCGAGGTGGTGGAGGAACTCGGGTTCACGCCCCGGCTGGGGCCGCTGGCCTGCGTCGACTGGACGCTCGACCACTTCCGGCCGCCGATCGCCGCGTACCTGTACTGGGCGCAGCCGCTCACCGCCGAACAGGCCGCGGCGATCCGGCCGGACGCGGCGGAGGTCGGCGGCTGGGCCTGGCTGACCCCGGAACAGGCGGGCCACGCGCTGCCGCCCCTGCTGTCCCGCCGGGTCACGGCCTGCCTGCGGGCGCCACGGTCGGCCGGTCCGCTGGAGCTGGAGGACAGCAGGCCCGTGGGGCACACCCTCGACCACCTGCCGGCGGACGAACCGCCGCCCGCGTACACGGGGCTGGCCGACGCGCCCGCCCTGGGCTCCGCCCCCGGCGGGCCCGGGTACGAGCCGCCGATGGACCGGGCCACCTACATCGCCACCCGCCCGCGGATCCGGGCCAAGGCCCGGGCCCTGTTCACCGACGACGCCGGGCGGGTCCTGCTGGTCCGGCTGCGGCCGTGGGACGGGCCGCGCGGCCGGGTGCCGTACTGGACGCTGCCGGGCGGCGGGATCGAGGCGGACCGGGAACTGCCCAGGGCGGCCGTCCGGCGCGAGATCCGCGAGGAACTCGGCTGGGAGGTCGAACCGGGGCGGCTGCTGGCGCTGGACTGGCAGCCCGGGGCGGCCGCCGATCCGGAGGCCGACCCGGCGACCGGGCGGGACACCGCCGTGCTGGTGTCCGTGTTCGACGGGGGCACGGTGACGGAACGGATGCTCGGTTCGATCGCGCTGCCGGAGGAGGAGCTGGTGGAGTGGCGGCTCTGCGGCCCCGCCGAGGCACGGGCGCTGCTGACCGGCCCGTCCTGGGCCCGGACGGCCGCCGCGCTGGCCGCGCGGGAGCGGGCGGGAGGGCCGGCCGAGCTGGTGCGCGGACGCGCCGCCGGGTAGCGGCGGGCGGGCGGGTCGAGCGGGTTCAGGAGGGTTCAGGAGGGCGCGGCAGGGGGACCGGCCGGTCGGGCGGGGCTGTTGGGCAGGGCGGACAAGGCCGGGTCGGGTGGGTCACACTGGGGCCATGCAGAACGGGATCACGCAGCACGGGATCACGGAGGCGCTGGCCGGCCGCCGGGTGGCGTCGGTCAGCGGCGGCGACCGACTGGACCTCACCCTCGACGGACCGGTGACCGTCCGGGTGGCGCACGAGTTCCGCCTCGCCGCGCCCTCCTTCACCGCCCCGGCGGAGGTCGAGCACTACTTTCCGGCGCTGACCGTCCGTCCGACCGGCACCCTGCTCGCGCTCGTCGGCCGGACCGTCGACACCGCCGAGATCACCCTCGCCGGCGGCCTGGAGCTGGCCTTCGCGGAGGGCGGCGCGCTGTCCGTCCCGCCGCACGCGCAGCTCGCGCCGTGGAGCGTGGAGACCGCCGAGGGGGCGGTGTGCGCGGGGCTGCCGGGCGGCGAGGTCCGGTGGACGGCGCCCGGCGCGGCCTGAGCCGGCGCCGGGCCGACGCGTCGTCCGGTCGGACTCTCCGGCCTGTCCGAGCTTTTCGAGCTGTCCGCCTGTCCGACCTGTCAGACCTCCAGGTCGGCCTCGATCCTGGTGAGCTGGTGGCGGGCCATCGCCAGGTTGGCCCGCGCCTTGTCCAGCGCCAGGTAGAGGAAGAGGCCCTTGCCGGTGCGGCCGGCGAGCGGCCGGATCAGGTGGTACTGGCTGCTGAGGGTGATCAGGATGTCCTCGATCCCGTCCTGTAGGCCGAGCATGTCCATGGTGCGCATCTTGGCGCGGACCACGTCGGTGTTCCCCGCCGCGGCCACGTTGAGGTCCAGCCCGCCGGGGCCGTCGAGGGTGGCGAGCGCCATGCCGCTGTTGTAGTCCACGAGTGCCGCGCCGATGGCGCCCTCGATGCTGGTCATGGCCTGCTTGAGCGCGCCGGCTGCGTCCGTCATCTGGGTAACTCCCTTTTGGTGGTGAGGTGCTGGGGTGATAGGTGCGGTCGGGCCGGGGGCCTGGCCGGTCAGGCCGGTCAGGCCGGGTCGCGGGGGTCCTTCGGCAGGAGGCTGTCGCTGAGCAGCCCGGCGATCCGCTGGGCCGAGCGGCGGGCCTCCAGGTGCAGCCGGCCGACGTTGACGTCCGGGTGCGCCAGCAGGGCCAGTACGCAGCTGCCCCCGGCCGCGTAGGTGGCGACGTAGCCGTGCTCGCCGCGCACCAGCGACTCGCGGAACTCGCCCTGGCCGGTGGTGTCGGCGAGCCGTTGGGCCAGCGACAGCGAGGCCGCCGTCATCGCGGCCAGGCCGGAGGGTTCCGCCCCGTGGGTGTCGTGCGCGACCAACAGGCCGTCCACGCTGGCCACCAGGCCACCCGCGAGGTGCGGGACGCGCTGCTTGACGGCGCGGAGCTCGGCGAGCAGTTCGGTCTCCAAGGCGATCAGTTGTCTCCTTCCGACACGCTGCTTGAGCACCCGCCTCATGGCCGGGACGGCGGGGTCGCGGGTGGAGAGTGGTTCAAAGTCGGGCCTCCAGAAGGGTTCGGACCCGGGTCAGCAGCGCGATGTCCGGGTCGGGGACGGCCAGCGGCGGGTGGGCCGCTGCCGTGGTGGGCGGGCGATCGGAGCGGGTGGGGGCCACGAGGCCGGACGGCGTGGCGCCGGTGAGGGTGGCGCCGGGGACCCGGCGGTGCAGGCCTCCTCCCGGCGGGCGGGCGGGGGCCGGCGCCTCGGCTTCCGCGACGGGCGCCGCGGGCCTCGGCGCCCCAGGTGCCCCAGGTGCCGCGGGTGCCCCAGATGCCCCAGGTGTCGCGGCGCTCGGTGCCACCGCCGACGCGGCCGCCGGTGCGGCGTGCCGCGGGGCGTCGAGCAGCCCGGCGGCGGCCAGGCGGCGGACGTCCGCCGTGACGCCGAAGCCGGACCGGCCGAGCAGGCGCGCCAGGTCCGCCGGGGTTCTTCGGCCGTCGGCGTGGTCCAGCAGTTCGCGCCGGCGGCGGCCGGGCGGGCGGTGCGACGGCCGTGGGACCGGCGCCACCGGGCGGACCGGCGCGGTGTCGAGCTGCGGCCAGGGCCAGATGCGTTCCAGCAGCCGGCCCCGGCGCTCGACCTCGCGGCGCAGCCGGCCGGGGTCGACCGTGGCCACCGGGCCCAGCCAGTGCCGGGCGTCGGGCTCGAACCGCCAGACGCCGCCGGTCCGGTCGGCGAGGACGAAGAACGCGGCGTCGAAGAGCGTGCCCAGGTGGCCGAGTTCGAGCTCGCCCCGGGTGAGCAGCCGCCGTTCGACGAGTGCCTCACCGACCCGGGCGCGCGGGCCGTGGAGCCGGAGCAGCTCCGCCCACTGCCCGGGGGTGATCCGGCCGCAGCCGGTGAGCAGTTCGGCCAGGCCGGGCGCGCGCGGGGAGTCGGCGTGCGCCACCTGGCCGTCGACGAGGTGCAGGTTGCCGAGCGGGCCGCACAGGGCGCCGGTGGCGCGGCGGGCGGCGAGCAGGCCGAGGGCCTCGCCGGGGGTCTGCGGCGTGGCGGGCGGGCGGACAGCGGCGGGCGCGGCGTTCATCGGGGCCACCGCCCGGTGGAGCGCGGGCGGCGGGGGCGGCCCGTCCGGCGTGCTGGCCGAAACCCGATGGCCTCGGCGGGCGTCCCGCTCACCCCAGCACCAGTTCCTCGGCGAGCGCCTGGAGGCGGTAGCGGGCGGCGGCGAGGTTGCCTTGGGCGCGGTCGAGCCAGAGGTGGAGGACGAGGCGGCTGTCGAAGACGGTGTCGATGAAGCAGATGAGGTGGTAGCTGCGGCCGGCGGTGACGATGACGTCCTGTAACGGCGACCGCCGGTCCTCCGCCCCGGTGAAGGTCTGGCTCTCAACGGCCGCCCGCACCAAGTCGGTTGTCTCGGCGGCCGCGGTCTCGTGGTCACCGGTCGGGCACTCGCCGAGGCTGCCGAGTGCGAGTCCGCTGCTCCAGTCGACCAGGCTCGCGGAGCGTGCCCCGGAGATCGACATCGCTCCGGCGAGGCATTCGTCGATACCCGGCACACCGGCTCCTTCGAGGGGGTCTGGGCAGCCGGGCGCAGCACGGCACGGCCGGGCCGCCACCAGCAGTGGCGGGCTCGACACGGAAGGCTACTGCCGGATTCCATATGACGAACATTCCAATGGCATATTCACATCAGTAGCGTCCACTTCCGGCCAAGGTGTGACAAGGCGTCAGCCGCCGCTGCCGGGCGAACCCGCTGGCCCGGGGACGGTCGCGGACCGCAGCCCACCGCCACCCGCCGACCACCTGGCAGGGGAGCTTGGCCGAGAACCGGCCGCACGGCAGGGTTTCGACCGCCGACATGCGATAGGGGCCCGGGCAAACAGGTCTACACCACCGGGTCGCCGCCCGACTGCCGCCGGAGCTCCCGGACATGACGAAGGGGCCCGTTCCGCTGGACGGAACGAGCCCCTTCGGGTGGAGCGCCAGGCCCGGGTCGCACGGACTCTTCCTACTGAAAGTAGGACGTGCTCTGGTAGCACCGCTGACGCCTGCTCGGGAGTTTGTTTCCCTCCCGACGAGAAGAACATTAGCAGGTCATCACGCCTGCTCAGAAACCGGATGGAGGAACGGGACCGGACCCGGCGGAACTGCGGCGACCCGACCCCGGCGCGCCCCGGCTCCAGCACGGAGGGCGGTCAGGGCAGCAGCGCCCGGTAACCCGCGATCAGGGCGGTGAGGCCCAGCTCGAAGGCCCGGTCGGCGCGTTCGCGGCCGGCGGGGACGGCATCGAGGGCGTCGGCCAGGCGCGGGGTGGCGTCACGGTCGACGGCGTCGACCATGACGTCCGGGGCGACCAGGTCGAGGGCGGAGCCGAGGATGAAGCTCTCCAGGGCGGTGATCACGCCCATCACGTCCCGCGCGGCGAAGCCCGCACCCTCCAGGGTGGCGACGGCACGCTCGTACAGCTCGTGCATGAACGATTCGGCGAGCGGGGCGGTGGCGAGCAGGCGGACGATGCCGGGGTGTTCGGCGAAGGCGTCCCGGTAGGCGTGCGCCCAGGTGCGCAGCGCCGCGTCCCAGGGCTGGTCCCACATCGACTGCTCGCCGATGGTGCGGACGAGTTCGGCACGCATCAGCGCGACGATCTCGGCCCGGCCGGCGACGTGGTGGTAGAGCGCGGAGGGGCTGACCTTGAGGGCGCCGGCGAGGCCGGGGATGGTGAGGTCGCCCGACTCGTCGACCAGCCGCAGCGCGGTGTCGACGATGCGCTGCCGGTCCAGCAGGGGTGTGCGCGGCCTGGCCATGCCGGTTCCTCGTCTTTCGGGGAGTTTTTCGGGGAGCCCTTCAGGGAGCCTTCCGGAGAACCCTCAAGATCATCGTTACCCAAGCGTTACTGAATGGCTTTCAATAAAACTCTTCCGCACCCGCCGGTGCCGCGCCTACGGTAACCGAACCCCATTCGGTTTAGGCAGGTCGCCCTCGTCGCCTGCCGCGACCCGGAGAGGACGCTCCCCCATGCGTGCCGACACGATCTTCACCGGCGGCCGGATCCACACCGGAGACCCCGCCCACCCCGCCACCCACGCCCTCGCCGTCACCGCCGGGCGGATCACCGCCCTCGGCGACGCGGCGCTCGCCCTGCGCGACGACCGCACCGAGACCGTCGACCTGGCGGGCGGCGCCCTGCTGCCCTCCTTCGGCGACGGCCACCTCCACCCGCTGATCGGCGCCATCGGGCTGCGCGGCGTGCCGGTGCGCGACTGCACCAGCCTGGAGGAGGTCGTCGAGGCCGTCCGCACCTGGGCCGCCCGGCACCCCGAGGCCGAGTGGATCACCGGGGACGCCGTCGACCCGTGGCTCGCCGAGGGCGGCCTGTTCGACGCCCGGCTGCTCGACGCCGCCGTCCCCGACCGGCCCGTCCTGCTGCGCACCATGGACCACCACACCGGCTGGGCCAACAGCGAGGCGCTGCGCCGCGCCGGGTACGGGCCGGACACGCCCGACCCCGTGGGCGGCGAGATCGTCCGCCGCCCGGACGGCGCCCCGCTCGGCACCCTGCGCGAGTTCGGCGCCCTCAACCCCGTCCTCGCGCTCGTCCCGCCGCTCCCGCTCGCCGAGCAGGTCGCCGCCCTGCGCGAGACCACCGCCGCGCTCGCCGCCGCCGGGCTCACCTGGCTCCAGGACGCCTGGATCGAGCCCGCGCAGGTCGACACCTGGCTCGCCGCCGTCGCCGAGCACGACCTGCCCGTCCGGGCCGGGCTCGCCCTGCTGCTCGAACCGGACGGCTGGCGCGCACGGCTCCCCGCCCTGGCCGCCGACCGGGAGCGGGTCGAGGCCGGCGGGCGCGGCCGACTCACCGCCCGGGCGGTCAAGTTCTTCGCCGACGGCGTCGTCGAGTCCGGGACGGCCGCTCTGCTGGCGCCCTACAGCGACTGCCCGCACTCCCACGGCGTCGCCAACTGGACCGGCGCCGAACTGGCCGACGCCGTCACCGCCGTCGACGCGCTCGGCTTCCAGCCGCACATCCACGCCATCGGCGACCACGGCGTCCGGATCGCCCTGGACGCCGTCGAGGCCGCCACCCGCCGCAACGGCCTGCGCGCCCGCCGCCCGGTGATCGCCCACGTCCAGCTCGTCGACCCGGCCGACCTGCCCCGCTTCGCCGAACTCGGCGTGATCGCCAACTTCGAACCGCTGTGGGCCCAGACCGACCCGCTGATGACCGAACTCACCCTCCCCCGGCTCGGCCCCGAGCGCGGCGCCCGGCAGTACCAGATCGCCGCCCTGCTGCGCGGTGGCGCCCGGGTCTCCTTCGGCAGCGACTGGCCGGTCACCCGTTACGAGCCGCTGGCCGGTCTCGCCACCGCCGTCACCCGGCAGACCCCGGACGGCCTGCCGGCCGGCGGCTGGCTGCCCGAGGAGCGGATCGGCCTCACCGAGGCACTCGCGGCGTACTCGGCGGGCGTCGCGCACCAGGCCTTCGAGGAGACGGAGTGGGGCGTGCTGCGCCCCGGGATGCGGGCCGACCTGGTGCACCTGGCGGCCGACCCCTACGCGGTGCCGGCCGCCGAGCTGGCCGCCGTCCCGGTGGCCGGGACCTGGCTCGGCGGCCGACGCACGCACTGACCCCCCGGGATCCCCCCCCGTACCCGCCCCGTACCCGCCCGCCGGAACGCCCCCCACGGCGTCCGCTCCCCGTCGACCGCCCGCACCCGATCGGCGGCCGACCGCTCTACCCTCGTCCGTACGACCCCAGGAGAGCTCCCCCATGACTCTGCCCTCCGACGCGGCCTCCCCGACCGCACCCGGCTCCCCCCGCACCGGCCCCGACACCGGCCGCGCCGGACCCAGCGCCGGGCCCGGCACCACCGGGCCCGGCACCGCAGCCGCCGGCTCCACCGGCCCCGCCCGCCTGGAAGGCGGCGTGCTCGGCACCGGCGACATCGTCTTCTTCGTCGTGGCCGCCGCCGCACCGCTGACCGTGATGGCCGGCGTGGCACCGTTCGCGATCGCCTTCGGCGGCATCGGCACGCCCGTCGCCTACCTGGCCACCGGCGTCATCCTGGCGCTCTTCGCGGTCGGCTTCACCACCATGACCGCGCACATCCGCAACG
The DNA here is from genome assembly GCF_042720685.1 of Kitasatospora sp. NPDC058492. Classification (NCBI taxonomy): domain Bacteria; kingdom Bacillati; phylum Actinomycetota; class Actinomycetes; order Kitasatosporales; family Streptomycetaceae; genus Kitasatospora; species Kitasatospora sp. NPDC058492. Next base: position 107,598 of record NZ_JBHXMU010000021.1, on the reverse strand, counting down.
CCGGCGCGTTCTACGCCTACGTCACCCGCGGCCTCGGCCGCCCCGCCGGACTCGGCGCCGCGCTGCTCGCGGTGCTCTCGTACAACGCCATCCAGATCGGCATGTACGGCGCCTTCGGCTTCTTCGCCCACACCACCGCCGCCGACCTGCTCGGCCTGGACCTGCCCTGGCCGGTCTGGGCGCTGCTCGGCGTCGCGGTGGTCTGGCTCCTCGGCTACCGCTCGATAGACCTCGGCGCCAAGGTGCTCGGCGCGCTGCTGATCGCCGAGACCGGCATCCTGCTCGTGCTCGCCGTGGCGGTGCTGGTGCGCGGCGGCGCGCACGGGCTCGACCTGTCCTCGTTCGCCCCGCACAACGTGTTCTCCGGGGGCATGGGCGGGGTGCTCGGGCTCTCCTTCGCCGCGTTCATCGGCTTCGAGGCCACCGCCATCTACCGCGAGGAGGCCCGCGAACCACGGCGGACGGTGCCGCGCGCCACCTACGCGGCGATCGCCTTCCTCGGCCTCTTCTACACCTTCATCACCTGGATGATCGTGCAGGCCTTCGGCGCCACCGAGGCCGTCGCGACCGCCACCGCCGACCCGGCCGGGATGTTCTTCACCGCGATGACCGACTACGTCGGCGCCTGGGCCACCGACCTCCAGCGGGTGCTGATCGTGACCAGCCTGCTCGCCGCGCTGCTCGCCTTCCACAACACCATCACCCGCTACGGCTACGCCCTCGCCACCGAGCAGGCCGCCCCGGCCGCGCTCGGCCGGGTCCACCCCCGCCACGGCTCCCCGTGGATCGGCGGCATCGCGCAGTCGGTGCTGGCGGCGGCGGCCGTCGTGGTGGCGGCGCTGATCGGGGCCGACCCGTACAACCAGTTCTTCCTCTGGGTGAACTCCCCCGGCGTGGTCGGCATCCTGGTGCTGCAGGCGCTCGCCGGGCTGTCCGTGTACGCCTTCTTCCGCCGCAATCGCGAGGCGGCCGCGAGCGCAGGGGTGTTCCGGACGGTCGTGGCGCCGGTCGCCGCCACCGTGCTGCTGTGCGGGGCGACGGCGCTGGTGGTGTGGCGGCTCGACCTGTTCACCAATGCCGGGCCGGAGGTCAACTGGCCGCTGGTGGCGATCGTGCCGGTCGTGTTCCTGACGGGCGTCGCCATCGCGCTGCGGCTGCGGGCGCGGCGGCCCGAGGTGTACGCCCGGCTCGGGACGTCGGAGGTCGACGCGGGCTGAGCGGGCGCAGGGCCGGCCCGACCGCCGCACACCCGGCCGGCGGCCTTCAGGCCTGGCCGACCGCCTCGGCGAGCAGCCGGTAGGAGTCGAGGAGGGCGGCGCGGTCGTAGGTGCTGGTGGTGACCAGGAACTCGTCCGCGCCGCTGCGCGCCACCAGGGCGGCGAGTTCGGCGGCGGCCCGCCCCGGGGTGCCCGCGATGTGGCCCTTCAGCGACTGCTCGTAGGCGGCCTGCTCGCGCGGGCTCATCGGCCGGGCCAGGATCTCGGCGGCGGGCTCCAGCGGCGGGAACTCGCCGTGGGTGCGGGAGTACGCGCCGGACCACGCCTCCGGGACGAGCAGCTCCCGGGCCCGGTCGGCGCTCTCGGCGACCGCGACCGTGCCCGAGACCACCACGTACGACTCGGCGGCCTGCGCCGAGGGGCGGAACCGGCTGCGGTAGCGGTCGATCGCCGCGAGCATCCGCTCCTCTCCCCGGGCGGCGGCGATGACCAGCGGCAGCCCGGCGTCGGCGGCCAGGTCGGCGCCCGCGCCGGTGGCCAGGACGAAGGCCGGCACCCGCAGGCCCTCGGCCGGGCGGGCGTGGACGCCGGGGTGGGCCCGCTGCGAGCCGTCGAAGTAGCCGAGCAGTTCGGCCAGCTGGGCGCCGAAGTCGTCCGCGGAGTCCTTCTCCCGGCCCAGCGCCCGCCGCACGCCGTCGGTGAACCCGACCGAGCGGCCGAGCCCCATGTCGATCCGGCCGGGGAAGAGCGAGGCGAGCACCCCGAACTGCTCGGCCACCACCATGGGCTGGTGGTTGGGCAGCATCACCCCGCCCGTGCCGACCCGGATCCGGGTGGTGGCCGCCGCCACCGCCGCGGCGAGCACCGTCGGCGCCGATCCCGCGACCCCGGGCACGCCGTGGTGCTCGGAGACCCAGAAGCGGTGGTACCCGAGCCGCTCGGCCTCGCGGGCGAAGGCCACCGTGTCCCGCAGCGCCTGCGCCGGCTCCTCGCCCCGTCTGGTCCGGGAGCGGTCGAGGACGGAGAGCCTGGTGATGGGCGCAGCGCTGGTCACGCGGTGGACAACGCCCGCCGCCGAGCCGGGCATTCCCCCACCGCCACGCCCCCGGTACGGACGGGCCGCCACGCCCCGGATACGGGGGGTCCCGGTCAGTCCGTGACGGCGAAGCCCTGTGCCGCGCCCAGCCGGTGCAGCGAGTCCTGCCCCGGGATCCCGTCGGCGGCAGCATCGGTGTACCCGCACCGGCGCTGCCACCCGGCGTAGGCGGTGACCGTCAGGCTGCCGAACGAGCCGTCCACCCAGCGCTGTTCGAGCAGCCCCTCGTCCGCCAGGGCCTGCTCGACGATCGCCACCTCGGCGCCGTACGTCCGGTGCCCCTGCTCGGCGCCGGGGTCGGTGCGGGCCGCCGCCACGACGTGCGCGAGCGACACCGTCCGGGGCCCGGGCAGGTAGCCGAGCAGCCGCCGCAGCGAGCTCTCCCCCGGCACGCCGTCCGCCGCCTGGCCGGAGTAGCCCAGGCTCTGCTGGTAGTCCGCGTAGTTCTCGGTGTCCGCGTCGCTCCAGTTCGGCCCGGGGCCGGAGCGGTAGTGAGCGCCGAAGCCCTGGGCGACGAGCCCCCGGCCGACCACGGTGACCTGGTAGCCCTGGGCTCCGTAGCCGTACGGGAGGCCGTTGATGGTGGTCTGGTACCGGGCCGGGGTCGGGTCCGCCGGGGGCACCGGGGGGTGCTGCGAGGGCGAGGGGATCGGGGTGCCGGGGCCGGCCGTGAAGTCGGGCCAGGAACCGGGGTCGGTGTGGTCGTTGAACGGGACGTGGGCGTGTGCGTACCAGCCGCCGCTGGCCTCCCACACCTGCTCGTCGCGGTGGCTGGTGAAGTCGACCGGCCGGCCCATCGGCCACGCGTCGGGCACGCCCCAGGAGGCGATCCAGGCGTGGATCCGGTCCCAGCCCGCGCACGGGGTGTCGACCAGCCGCGCGTACACGGTGCCCTGGTAGTTGCAGTAGGGGAAGAACACCGCCTCGATCTGGATCACCACGCGCCCGGCCCGGTTGGTGCGGGTCGGGCTCGTCGTCGGGCTGAGCAGGCTCTTCGAGCGGGAGTCGGCCGGGAACAGCTGGGCGATCCGGCCGCTGAACGGGTCCCAGATGAGGTGTGGCGCGTCGCCGGCGCCGCTGCCGGTGAAGTAGCTCACCAGGTCCTCGTAGGTGCACCAGTCCTGCGGCGCGGCGGCGGTCGCGTTGCGGTCCCAGGTGATGTGGGCGATGGCCCTCGGGGGGTACTGCTGGTCGGTCGGCGCGTGGTCGCCGAGGTCGTGGATCTCGGCACCGGGCAGCCACAGGTCGGACATGCGGTCTCCTCCAGGCGGCGAACGGACGTCGTTGCGGGTATCGGCAGGTTCACCCTCCGGATTGACCCCAACGGCGCAATACACGGCAATGAACCACCCATGCTCGCGCGCCCGTTCGGATATGTAACGGGAATTCGTCCTCGCGTACGGACCCGGGGGCCCGCACCGCGTGCCACCGGACCCGCGCTCCGCCCTGCCCGGAAGGAAGCCCGAGAGGCTCCGGAAAGCCGTCGGGCGGGGGCGCATTCCACCCCGCCACAGCCGCTCTGTCAATCGTTGACTTCGGAACTGGTCTAGTCCACGGTGGTGCGCGAAAAGCACTCATACCGTCATCACCGCCACGATTCTGACGAACCGACGGAGATTCCACCGTTATGCAACGAGTCTGCCTCGCCCTGCCCACCATGCGATCCTGCCCCGACACCATCGTGGAACTCGCCGAGGAAGCGGCCTACGCCGTCGCGAACTTCGACGTCGAGGTGCACCTCCTCATCCTCGACACCACCGACGCCGTCCAGTTCGCGAAGAACGCGGGCGCCGTGGCCGCCCTGGAGCCCACCCCCGGCGTGGTCGTCCACCACCTCGGCAACGCGCAGCAGCGGGAGTTCCTGCGCCGGGTGGCCGAGCGCTCCGGCGCCGCCGACCCCGGACTGCTGCTCGACATGATGCTCCCGCCGGCCGTCGCGTACGGCTCCTGCGTCAACCGGCTCTTCCTGGGCGCGGCCGCCCTGGGCTGCACCTCGGCGCACCTGCGCAACGACGACGCCGACTTCCAGGTCGTCGACGGTCGGAAGATCTTCCCGATCCACCACGAGCTGCTCTCGATCGGCCGACCGGCCGGCGAGGCGGCGGCCGGCGTGACCCGCTCCGAGCTCGACCCGGCCGACGCGGACAAGCCGGTGATGCTGGTCAGCGGCTCCTTCATCGGCGAACTCAACGTGGACATCAGCGAGATCCACGAGTTGGACCCGGACATCTACCGCGACGTGGTGCGCCTGTGGACCCCGCCGGTGTGGCCGGAGGAGGACCGGGACGCGATGGTGGACGTCTCCTTCAAGGGCGCCGGCTCCGAGCCGTTCACCACCGACGAATCCGTCCTCGGCGTGCCCGACATCTGGGACGTCTACATGTGCAACATCGCCCTGGACCACCGGGCCTACGAGGTGCTGCCGCTGCTGCCCTCGGTCAAGACCATCGGCAGCGACTACGCCCTGCTGCACGCCATGGTCCACTCCCGGCTGCCCGGCGTCGTCCACAACCGCCACATCGTCAACTACTACACGCCCGAACGCCGCATCGGCGACGGCTTCATCTCCTACCAGATGCGGTTCGTCAAGTTCCTGCTCTCGATGCTGTACCTGTACCCGGTCTACGGCGGCATGATCGACCTCGGCCGCGACCTGCTGGACGAGCGGCACGGGCTGAAGATCGAGCCGATCCTCGACCTGGTGCGGGGCAGCGTCGACTGGGACCGGGCCGGGAACGAGCACTGCCTGGACGTCCTGGACCGCTCCTACCGCAAGCTGGGCGGCAAGTACACCGAGCTCGCCGACGCGGTGGCCGAGCAGCGCCAGCAGCTCCTGGACGAGGCGCAGGAGGACGCCGAGCGCTGGGCGGTGCTGATGGGAGCCTGGGCGGCGCTGGTGGCCGCCTCCCGCGCGGAAGGGCTCGGCACCGCCTCGGAGGTCGCGGCCGGGTGAGCGAGGACCTCCGGATCCGGCTCCTGGCCGACGGCGACTGGGACGCCGTGGTCGCACTGGAGCACGACGCCTACGCGGCCGACGGCCTGTCGGAGGGCAGGGAGGCGCTGCAGTCCCGCGCCCTCGCCTCGCCGCGGACCTGCTTCGTGCTGGAGCAGGACGGCACCGTCCGCGGCTACCTGCTGAGCCTGCCGTACCCGCCGCTGCGCTGCCCGAGCCTCGACCGGCCGGAGGAGGCGGTGTTCGCGTCGGACAACCTGCACGTGCACGACCTGGTGATCGCCGAGGACCTGCGCGGCCGGGAGGTCGCGCTGGGGTTCATCCGGCACTTCCGGGAGCAGGCGTCCGAACAGGGCTTCGAGCGGATCTCCATGGTCGCGGTCCGCGGCACCGACATCCTGCTGCGGCTGCTCGGCTACCGCGCCCACCGCGAGGTGACGGTGCCGGCCTGCTACGGCAAGCGCGCCGTCTACATGTCGATGCCGGTGGCGGCCGGCTGACCTTCACTCGTCCGCTCGTCCACTCGTCCGGAGTAGTCCGGGCTGCGGCACTCACCCCGTCGAGTGATGCTGCTGACGGCTGCGCCCAGCCGCCAGCAGCATCACCACCGACCGAGGGAGAGCGCATGAAGGCCGCCGTCGTCCACGACTTCACCGCGCCGCTGGTCATCGAGGACCGCCCCGTCCCCGAGCCCGCGGCGCACCAGGTCCGGGTCAGGATCGAGGCGTCCGGCCTCTGCCACACCGACATCCACGCCGCCCACGGCGACTGGCCGGTCAAGCCGAACCCGCCGTTCGTGCCCGGCCACGAGGGCGTGGGGATCGTCGAGGCGGTCGGCGGGGAGGTGCGCAACGTCCGGGTCGGCGAACGGGTCGCCATCCCCTGGCTGGCCGACGCCTGCGGGCGCTGCGACCAGTGCGTCTCCGGCTGGGAGACGCTCTGCCTCCAGCAGCACAACAGCGGCTACTCGGTGGACGGCGCCTACGCCGAGTACGCGCTGGCGCACGGCGACTACGTGGTGCCCGTCCCCGACGGCCTCGACCCGCTCGACGCCGCGCCGCTGTCCTGCGCGGGCGTCACCACCTACAAGGCGCTCAAGGTCTCCGGCGCCCGCCCGGGCACCCGGGTCCTGGTCTCCGGCATCGGCGGGCTCGGCCACCTCGCGCTGCAGTACGCGCGGATCTTCGGCGCCGAGACCATCGCGGTCGACGTCACCGACGACAAGCTCGCCCTGGCCCGCGAACTCGGCGCCGACCACGTCCTCGACGCCCGCACCCAGGACATCGCGGCGGAGGTCCAGCGGCTCGGCGGCGCCCACGCGGCCATCGCCCTCGCCGTCAGCAACGCCTCCTTCCAGGCCGCTTACGGGGCCCTGCGGCGCGGCGGCACGCTCGTGCTGGTGGCACTCCCGGCCGGCGGGAAGCTCGAACTGCCGGTGTTCGAGACCGTGTTGAACGGCACCAGGGTGATCGGCTCGATCGTCGGCACCCGCCAGGACCTCGCCGAGGTCTTCCGCCTGCACGCCCTCGGCCGCACCCGCGTCATCCTTGAACCCCGCCGCCTGGAGGAGGTGAACGCCTGCTTCGACGAGGTGCTGGGCGGCAAGGTCTCCGCCCGCCTGGTCTTCGACCTGCGCTGAGCGGCCTGCGCTGAGCACGGCCCCGGCCGAGCAGGTGCGCCTGGCATCCGTCCGCCCCCCCTTGTCAGGACACAACTCGCGGCCGATCCGCCCCCTCGGCCGGCCCGTTCGGGTACCAGTGGCCCCCCGGGTCACGCCCGCCCCACGTCCGTCCGGGCCCGGTTGCAGTTCCGTCTCCGTTCCGTCCGGTGGGGGGCGCGGCGCCGTCCGGTCCGGGATCGTGGGGGCAACGACTCGTGGGGCGGGGGGAGTTGCCATGGGGGACGGCCAGGAGTTGGTGCCCGTGGTGGTGGGCGTGCTGGTGCGGGCGGCCGAGGGGGTGGCGGGCGGCCCGGGGCGGGCGGTCGCGGATCTGGTGCGGGCGCGGCTGCGGGCCACGCCGGAGGGCGCCCGGGCCGTGGACGCGGTCGACGCGAGCCCGGGGGACGCCCGGGCGCGGGCCGGGCTGACCGCCGCCGTCGGCGAACTGCTCACCACGGACCCGGCGTTCGCCCGGTACCTGGCCACCACCGAACTCGGCCGGCCCGCCGACCCGCCGACCGTCCACCTCCGAGTCGATCCGGCCGTCGCCGGGGCCCAGGCCCGGGCCGCCCGGATCGGCGCCGCCCCCGTCCTCGTCACGCTGGCGCTGATCGTGGTCGCCGCCCTGGTCGCCGTCGGGATCAACCTGGGCTCGCGCCCGCTGCTGCGGCCGGGCGGGCCCGACCTGGCCCACGCCGGGCGGACGCTGCGCGACCCCGCCCAGGTGCAGGGCGTGCTGCCCGATCTGCGGGCCATGCCGGGCGGCTGGCAGGTGGAGAGCGGCCCGCAGTCCGGAGCGGGCCCGGGCGAGGACGTGCCCTGCCTGCTCCCGGACGCCTGCGACCAGCAACTCGCGTACGCCACCGTGACGTTCCGCGCCGTGACCACGCACAGCGCACAGTTCACCGTGGTCACCTTCGCCTCCGCCGACGCCGCCGGCCGGGCCTTCGAGGCGATGCTCGCCCACGTCGGCGGCGCCGACGCGGCCGCCGCCGTCCCCCTCCCCCCGATCGGCGACCAGCGGGCCGCCCGGACGCACGGCGCGGAAGGGGCGGAGGCCCTGGTGCGGGTCGGCACCACGCTGCTGTACGTCCGCGATTCGGGCCCGGGCGCCGACGCCGCCATGCCGGTGCTGGTTCTGTTCGCCCGCCTGCTGGCCGAACGCGCCCAGCAGGCCGAGGACGGCCGCGAGCCCGACGCCGCCGCCCAGGGGGCCACCGCCTGACCCGGCCGCACCCCCGCCTGCCGCAGCCCCTACCCAACCCGCCGCACCCCGACCGCACCGGTCGCCGGGTGCGGCTGCCGTTGCGCCGGGACGCGGGTGGGGCCACCGGTGAGACCGCGCGGCGCCCTCTCCCCGAATGCATGTATCGCTCTCTTGACTGGCGTCACCAACACGCCATACTGGCCTCACTCCCGCTCGCACGATGAGGTGCCCGCCCATGGAGCTATCCCCCTCCGCGCACGTGGACACGTTCTGCCGCGACCATCTCCCGCCCTTCGATCAGTGGCCCGAACTCCTCTTCGACATACCGGAGTTGGCCTATCCGGACCGACTGAACTGCGCCCAGGCGCTGCTCGACGCAACGATCACCCGGTACGGCCCCGACCGCCGCTGCCTGCTCACCCCGACCGGCCAGTGGACCTACGGCGAACTGCGCGACCACGCCGACCAGGTGGCCCGGCTGCTGACCGAGGACCTCGGCCTGGCCACCGGCAACCGGGTGCTGCTCCGCGGCCCCAACACCCCCTGGCTGGTGGCCTGCTGGCTCGGCGTCCTGAAGGCCGGCGGCGTGGCCGTCAGCACCATGCCGCTGCTGCGGGCCGCCGAACTGACCGGACTGCACCGGATCGCCCGGCCCGCCATCGCCCTGTGCGACCACCGCTACCTGGACGACCTCGCCCGGGCCGAGACACCCGGCCTGCGGGTGCTCGCCTTCGGCGGGCCCGGCCCCCAGGACCTGACCGCCCGCTGCGCCGCCAAGAGCGGCGGCTTCACCGCCGTCCCGACCGCCGCCGACGACGTCGCGCTGATCGCCTTCACCTCCGGAACCACCGGACGGCCCAAGGCCACCCTGCACTTCCACCGCGACGTGCTCGCCAACGCCGACACCTTCTCCCGCCACCTCCTGCGCCCCACCCCCGACGACCTGTTCGCCGGCACCCCGCCGCTCGCCTTCACCTTCGGGCTCGGCGGCCTGGTGGTCTTCCCGCTGCGCGCCGGCGCCGCCAGCCTGCTGCTGGAGCAGGCCACCCCCGAGCAGCTCGCCGAGCAGGTCCACCGGCACCGGGTCGGCGTGCTGTTCACCGCTCCGACCGCCTACCGGGCGATCCTGGCCGCCGGGCTCGCCGACCGCCTGTCCGGCGTACGGCGCTGCGTCTCGGCCGGCGAGCACCTGCCCGCCGCCCTCTGGGAGGCCTTCCACGCGGCCACCGGGCAGCGGCTGATCGACGGCCTCGGCGCCACCGAGCTGCTGCACGTGTTCATCTCCGCCGCCGACGGCGACATCCGCCCCGGCGCGACCGGCCGCCCCGTCCCCGGATACCGGGCCGCCGTCCTCGACGAGCAGGGCCGGCCGGTGCCGGACGGCGTGCCCGGGCTGCTCGCCGTCAAGGGCCCCACCGGCTGCCGCTACCTGGACGACGAACGCCAGCGCGACTACGTCCGCAACGGCTGGAACCTCACCGGCGACACCTACCTCCGTGACCAGGACGGCTACTTCTGGTACCAGGCGCGCAACGACGACATGATCGTCTCGGCCGGCTACAACATCGCCGGCCCCGAGGTCGAGCAGGCCCTCGCCGCCCACCCCGACGTCGCCGACTGCGCGGTGGTCGGGGCGCCGGACGAACGGCGCGGCACGGTGGTGAAGGCCTACGTGGTGCTGCGCGAGGGCGCGCCCGCCGGACCGGAGCAGGTGCGGAGCCTCCAGGAGCACGTCAAGCGGACCATCGCCCCGTACAAGTACCCGCGCGCGGTCGAGTTCGTCACCCGGCTGCCGCGCACCGCCACCGGCAAGCTGCACCGCGCCGAACTGCGCCGGCGGGCCGCGACCGCCCCGGCCAGCGTGGCGATCGAGCGCCGGGTCGAGTGGTCCGACACCGACGCGGCCGGGCACTACCACTTCTCGGCCGTCCAGCGCTGGGCCGAGGCCGCGGAGGCGGCGCTGCTGCGCCGGCTGGGCCTGGCCGAGCTGTTCGGGCGGATCCCCCGGGTGCACTTCGAGGCCGACTACCGCGAGCGGCTCTGGTTCGGCGACCTGGTCCGCACCGAGCTGCGGGTGGTCCGGGTCGGCGGCTCCTCGCTGCACTACGCCTTCGAGGTGCACGGCCCGCAGGGCCTGGCCGCGTCCGGGCGGATGTCGGTGGTGCACGCCGCGCCGAACGCCAAGGGCGCCGAGCCCTGGCCCGCGCCGGTGCGCCACGCGCTGGCCGAGGCCGGACCGCAACAGCCGGAGGTGGTGCGATGACCACCGCGGCCCGCACCACCACCCCCGCCGCCGCCCGCACCACCACCCCCGCCGCCGCCCGCACCAGCGCGGCCCGCCGCATCGCGGTGATCGGCGCCGGTCCGGGCGGGCTCTACTTCGCCGCGCTCGCCAAGCGGTTGGCACCGCACCGGGAGATCACCGTCTTCGAACGCGACGGCCGACAGGACGAGTTCGGCTTCGGCGTGGTGTTCTCCGACGAGACGCTGGACGGCATCGCCCAGGCCGACCCGGAGGTCTTCGCCGCGATCGGCGCCGAGTTCGCCCGCTGGAGCGACATCGACGTGCGCTACGCGGGCGAGGTCCGCACCTGCGGCGGGCACGGCTTCGCGGCACTCGACCGCAACCGGCTGCGCGCGATCCTGCAACGGCGCTGCGAGCAGCTCGCGGTGGACGTGCGCTACCGCACCCCCGCCCCCCCGGTCGGCCGGCTCGCCGCCGAGTACGACCTGGTGGTCGCCGCCGACGGCATCCACTCGGGCACCCGCGCAGCCTACGCCGACACCTTCCGGCCCGACCTGGACGAGCGGCACTGCCGCTACATCTGGCTCGCCACCGACAAGGTCTTCGAGGCCTTCACCTTCATCGTCGAGCGGTTCGACTTCGGCACCCTCCAGGTGCACGCCTACCCGTACAGCGCGACCCGCTCCACCTTCATCGTGGAGATCGCCGAAGACGCCTGGCGCCGGGCCGGGTTCGACGCCCTCGCCGCCCGGGAGCCGGCCCGCGGCGAGAGCGACGAGGCGAGCGTGCGGCGCTGCGCGGACCTGCTCGCCGGACACCTGGACGGCCACCGGCTGATCCCGAACGCCTCCCGCTGGATCCGCTTCACCACCGTGCGCAACGCCCGCTGGCGCCACCGCAACGTGGTGCTGCTCGGCGACGCGGCGCACTCCGCGCACTTCTCGATCGGCTCGGGCACCAAGCTCGCCCTGGAGGACGCCCTCGCGCTCGCCGCGAGCCTGCACGAACAACCGGCGCTGGAGCAGGCGTTGGCGGCCTACGAGGCGGAGCGGCGCCCGGTGGTGGAGTCCACCCAGCGGGCCGCGCAGGCGAGCCTGGAGTGGTTCGAGACGGTGGAGCGGCGCACCGGGCAGGGCGCCGACCGGTTCGCGTTCAACCTGCTCACCCGCAGCCGCCGGGTCACCTACGGCAACCTGCGGGCCCGCGACCCCGGCTTCGTCGACGCGGTGGACGCCGCCGCAGGCGGCCCGCCCGGAGTGCCGCCGATGTTCCGGCCGCTGAAGCTCGGCGCCCTGGAGCTGCGCAACCGCGTCGTGGTGCCCCCGCTCGCCACCTTCACCTCCACCGACACCCTGCCCAGCGGCTTCGACCGGGCCCAGCTGACCGCGCACGCGCTCGGCGGCGCCGGGCTGGTCCTCGCCGGGATGGCCGCCGTCAGCCCCGGGGGCCGGGCCACCGACCGCTGCCCGGGGCTGTGGAACGACCGCCAGGAGACGGCCTGGCGCGAACTCGTCGACGCCGTCCGCGCGGTGAGCGACACCCCGGTCGGCCTCCAGCTGACCCACGCCGGCCGCCGGGGCGCCACCGCCGCACCCGGCCCGGACGGGATCGGGCGCCCGCTCGCCGACGGCTGGCCGCTGCTCGCCGCCTCCCCGCTCCCCTGGGGCCCGGACAGCCCCGCCCCGAACGCGGCCACCGCCGCCCAACTGGCCACCGTGGTCGCGGACTTCACCGAGGCGGCGGAACGCGCGGCGCGGGCCGGCTTCGACGCGCTGGAGCTGCAGTTCGGCCACGGCCACCTGGTCTCCGGCTTCCTCTCACCGCTGACCAACCACCGCACCGACCGCTACGGCGGCCGGCTCGCACACCGGCTGCGGCTGCCGCTGGAGGTGCTGGCGGCCGTCCGCGCGCTCTGGCCGGCCGGGCGGCCGCTGCTGGTGCGGATCTCGGCCTGCGACTGGGCGCCCGGCGGCACCACCGCACCGGAGGCCGTCACGATCGGCCGCGCGCTGGCCGACGGCGGGGCGGACGCGGTGGACGTGTCCACCGGCGAGGTGGTCGCCCACCAGCGGCCGCCGTACGGACGCGGCTACCAGACGCCGTTCGCCGAGCTGATCCGCGCCGCCACCGGCCTGCCGACCATCGCGGTCGGCGCGATCTCCGGGCACGACGACGCCAACTCCGTGCTGCTGGCCGGGCGGGCCGATCTGGTCGCGATCGGGCGGGCCCAACTGTACGACCCGCTCTGGACGCTGCACGCCGCCGCCGAGCAGGGCTACACCGGGCCGGGCGCGCACTGGCCCGGCCCCTGGTCGGCGGGCAGCCGCAGACCGCCGGGCCCGAACGCCGACCGGGTCGCACCGCGCCTGCACCTGCCGGCCGGGCCCGCCGCGCCGGTGCACCGCCGCTGGCCGCCGCCCACCCCCGAACCGCGCTGAGCAGCCGAGGAGGAACCATGCCCGACCTGCCCCGCTTCACCGCCGCGGCCGTCCAGGCCGCCCCCGTCTACCTGGACCCGGCCGCCACCGTCGACAAGGCCGTCGCCCTGATCCACGAGGCGGCCGGCCACGGCGCCGCCCTGGTGGTCTTCCCCGAGGTCTTCGTCCCCGGCTACCCGTACTGGAACTGGACGATGAACCCGGTGCAGGGCTCGCCCTGGTACGAGCGCCTCTACCGCGCCGCCGTCGACGTCCCCGGCCCGTACGTGGACACGCTGCGCGCCGCCGCCCGGCAGGCCGGCGTGGTGCTGGTGATCGGCGTCAACGAACGCGGCCGGCACAGCCTCGGGGTGCTCTACAACACCCTGCTGATCATCGGCGCGGACGGCGAACTCCTCGATGTGCACCGCAAGTTGGTGCCGACCTGGGCCGAGAAGCTGACCTGGACGCCCGGCGACGGCAGCTCCCTGCGGGTGCACCGCACGGCCGTCGGCCCGCTCGGCGCGCTGGCCTGCGGCGAGAACACCAACACCCTGGCCCGCTTCACCCTGCTGGCCCAGGGCGAACTCGTCCACGCCGCCAGCTACATCGCCCTGCCGGTGGCCCCCGAGGACTACGACATGGCGGAGGCGATCGCGCTGCGCGCCGCCGCGCACTGCTTCGAGGGCAAGCTGTTCACCGTGGTCTCCTGCTCCACCATCTCGCCCGAGATGGTGGACCTGATCGCCGGTGACGACCACCAGGTGCGCAAGCAACTCGCCCGCCCGCGCAGCGCGTTGTCCGGCGTCTTCGGCCCCGACGGACGCCCGGTGGGCGAGCCGCTGGTGGACGAGGAGGGCATCGTCTACGCCGAGATCGACCTCGGCCGGTGCATCCAGCCCAAGCAGATGCACGACATCGTCGGCCACTACAACCGCTTCGACGTCTTCCGGCTGCACGTGGACAACCGCCCGCTGCGGCCGCTGGTGTTCCCGGAGGAGCAGGCATGACCCGCCACGACGGCACGACCGACCCCCACGGCACGACCGACCCCCACGGCGCCACCGACCAGGGGCGCACGGCCGGCCACGACGACGACCAGCTCGGCCGCGCCAGGGTCACCGACAGCCCCGAACTCGCCGCCTACTACGAGGAACTGGCCGAACACGAGGCCGGCGCCCTGTGGACGGTGGCGAACGAGATCGAGCCCTGGTACCCGCAGCCCAAGTCGGTGCCGGTGCTCTGGCGCTACGCCGACCTGCGCCCGCTGGTCCGCAAGGCGCTGCCGCTGGTCAAGGCCGACGACGCCGGCCGCCGGGTGGTGATGCTGGTCAACCCCGGGCGCCGCGAACTGAGCGCCGCCGTCGGCCTGCTGTACACCGGCCTCCAGATCATGGGCCCCGGTGAGGCGATGACCGCGCACCGCCACCAGGCCGCCGCCCTGCGCTTCGTCCACGAGGGCACCGGCGCCTGGACGGTCGTGGACGGCCAGAAGCTCAAGGTCGGCCCGCGCGACTTCGCCATCACGCCCAACAACTCCTGGCACGAGCACGGCAACGAGTCCGACGACGCCCCGGTGATCTGGCAGGACGGCCTGGACATCCCGCTGGTCAACATGCTCGACGCGAACTTCTACGAGGTCCACCCGGAGCTCTACCAGCGGCCCGGCACGGTGGTGAACTCCTCGCTGCTGAGCTACGGCGGCAACCTCCTCCCGTACGGCGTCGAGACCTGGAGCAGGCCCTACTCCCCCCTGCTCGGCTGGCCCTGGGAGCCCAGCTACCACGCGCTGTGCCAACTCGCCCGCGCCACCGGGGGATCGCCGTACGACGGCGTCATCATGGAGTACACCAACCCGGTCACCGGCGGCCCGGTGATGCCGACCATGGCCGCCCACCTGCAACTGCTGCGCCCCGGCCAGGCCACCCGCGCCCACCGCCACACCGGCTCGGTGGTCTACACGGCGGCCAAGGGGCGGGGCGTCTCGGTGATCGCCGGGCGGCGCTTCGAGTGGCAGCAGGGCGACGTCTTCGTCGTCCCGTCCTGGGCCTGGCACGAGCACGCGAACCTCGACCCCGGCGAGGACGCCTGCCTGTTCTCCTTCAACGACTTCCCGGTGATGCACTCGCTCGGCCTCTACCGCGAGGAGGCATACCCGGAGCACGACGGGCACCAGGACCCGGCCTGACCCACCGGACCCGCACCCCGGCCCACCACCGCCCGGTACCCCCAAGGAGCCCCGACCATGCACCTGTTGACCTACTGCACGGACGGCGACGAGACCCCGCGCCTCGGCGCCCGGCTCGGCGACCAGGTCGCCGACCTGACCGCCCTCGCCACCGCCGCCGACGCCCGGCTGCCCGACGGCCTGCTCGGCCTGGTCCGGGCCGGCGAGGCCGCGCTGACCACCGCCCGCACGCTGCTGGCCCAAGCCGGTCCCGGCCACCCCGCCGTCCGCCCGCTCGCCGAGGTGTCGCTGCGCGCGCCCCTGCGGCCCGGCAAGATCGTCGGCGTCGGCCTCAACTACGTGGAGCACGTCGCCGAATCGCACCGCACCCTGGACACCGAACGCGAACTGCCCGACCGGCCCGTGCTGTTCAGCAAGCCCGCGACCGCCGTCACCGGCCCGGGCCAGCCCATCCGGCACAACGCCGACCTGACCAAGCAGCTCGACTGGGAGTGCGAACTCGCCGTGGTGATCGGCGAACCGGCCTTCCGGGTGGCCGAGCAGGACGCCTGGCGGCACGTCTTCGGCTACAGCATCGTCAACGACGTCAGCGCCCGCGACCAGCGCCGCTCCGGGCAGTGGTTCTTCTCCAAAGGGCAGGACAGCTACGCGCCGTTCGGCCCGGTCGTGGTCACCGCCGACGAGATCCCCGACCCGCAGGACCTCGACCTCTCGCTCAGGGTCAACGGCGAGCTGCGGCAGGACTCCAACACCCGCCACATGCTGTTCGGCATCGCCCGGCTGATCGCCGACATCTCCTCCGGCGTCACCCTCGAACCGGGCGACGTGATCGCCACCGGCTCCCCGTCCGGCGTCGGCGCCGGCCTGGTGCCGCCGCAGTTCCTCCAGCCCGGCGACCTGGTCGAGGCCACCATCGAGCGGATCGGCACCCTCGCCAACCCGGTGGTCGACGCCCGCTGAGCGGAGCACCCCGCCCCGGCCAGCTCCCGAGAGGAGCCCCAGCACCCCATGACCACCTACCGGATCGGCCAGATCGTCCCCAGCTCCAACGTCACCATGGAGACCGAGGTCCCCGCCCTGCTGCGGGCCCGCGAGGCGGTCGCGCCCGAGCGGTTCACCTTCCACTCCAGCCGGATGCGGATGACCAGGGTCACCCCCGAGCAACTGCGCGCCATGGACGCCGAGTCCGACCGCTGCGCGGCCGAACTCTCCGACGCCCGGGTCGACGTGCTCGGCTACGCCTGCCTGGTCGCCGTGATGGCCACCGGCCCCGGCTACCACCGCGAGGCCGAACAGCGCCTGCACCGGCGCACCGCCGAGAACGGCGCCCCCGCCCCCGTGGTCACCAGCGCGGGCGCCCTGGTGACCGGCCTGCACACGCTCGGCGCCAAGAAGGTCGCCCTCGTCACCCCGTACCTGCGGCCGCTGGCCCGGACCGTGGTCGACTACCTGGCCCACGAGGGCATCGAGGTGCTCGACTACGCGGCCCTGGAGATCCCCGACAACCTCGACGTGGCCGCCCACGACCCGGCGCGGCTCCCCGCCATCGCCCGGCGCCTCGCCCACGCCGAGGCCGACGCGGTGGTGCTCTCGGCCTGCGTGCAGCTGCCCTCGCTGTCCGCCGTCGAGGAAGCCGAGCAGCAGCTCGGCAAGCCGGTCGTCTCGGCGGCGATCTGCACCGCCCACCAACTGCTGCGCGCCCTCGGCCTGCCGGCCGTCGCCCCCGGCGCCGGGCACCTGCTCTCCGGCGCCTACGCCCACGCCTGACGCGGAGCTCCCACCGCTATGATCACCACGAGCTGCCGGGGAGGAGGCGCACCATGTCGGAGAGCACGCCCCGGCCCAGCTCCCTCATCCACACCGTGTACGGCGAGTTCGTGCGCCGCCTCGGCGGCTGGATCTCGATCGCCGACCTGATCGCCCTGATGGCCGAACTCGACATCGACGGCCCGGCGGTGCGCTCGGCCATCTCCCGGCTGAAGAAGGCCGGCACCCTGTTCCAGGAGCGCCGCGACGGCACCGGCTACCGGCTCGCCCCGGCGATGGGCCCGGTCTTCGAGGAGGGCGACCGCCGGATCTTCCACAGCCTGGAGCCCGCCGAACTCGCCGACGGCTGGGTGGTCGCGGTCTTCTCGGTGCCCGAGTCCGAGCGCGCCCACCGCCACCAGCTGCGCTCCCGGCTGAGCTGGCTCGGCTTCGGCAACGCCGCCCCCGGCGTCTGGCTGGCGCCCGCCCGGCTGCTGCCGGACGCCCGGCGGCTGCTGGAACGCCTCGGGCTGAGCGCCTACGTGCACCTGTTCCTGTCCGCCGAGTACGCGGGCTTCGCCGAACTGCGCACCGCGGTGGCCGGCTGGTGGGACTTCCCCGCGATCGAGGCGCAGTACGCGGCCTTCGACGACGCCTGGCGCCCGGTCGCCGCCGAACTGCGCGGCCGGCCGCGGGTCGACCCGGTCGAGGCGTTCCGCGACTACGTCCCGATGCTCACCCAGTGGCGCCGGCTGCCCTACCTGGACCCGGGCCTGCCCGAGCCGCTGCTGCCCGCCGACTGGAACGCCGTCGCCGCGCGGGCCGTCTTCACCGAGCTGCACGCGCTGCTCGCCGAGCCCAGCCTGCGGCACGTCGAGAAGGTCACCGGCCTGCCGGCCGGCGCCCCACCCCACCAGGAGCCGCGATGACCGACCCCGCCCCCGCCGACCTCCTCGTCCGCGCCGCCGCCGTCCACACCCTCGTCCCCGGCCGGCCGCCGCAGCGGGCGATCGCCGTCACCGGAGCGCGGATCACCGCCCTGTCCGCCGACCCGCACGGCCTGGACGACCTGATCGGACCGGACACCGAGGTCCTGGACGCCCCCGCCGCCACGGTGCTGCCCGCCTTCGACGACACCCACACCCACCTGATCCTGGCCGGCCACAGCATCCACGGCGTCCCCGTCCACCGGGCCCGCGACCTCGCCGCCTTCCTCGGCCTGATCCGCGAACGCGCCGCCCGGACCCCGCCCGGCCAGTGGATCCACACCACCGTCAACTGGCAGGAGGTGCTGCTCGCCGAGCAGCGGCTGCCCACCACCGCGGAACTGGACGAGGCCACCACCGACCACCCCGTCCTGGTCCGCCGCGGCGCCTACAACATGGTGCTCAACTCGGCCGCGCTGCGCCTCGCCGGCATCACCGACGACACCCCCGACCCGCCCGGCGGCCTGCTCGAACGCGACGACCGGGGGCGGCTCACCGGGCGGCTGGTCAACAAGGCGGTCGAACTGGTCGAGCGGGTGCTGCCGCGCCCCGCGCTCGCCGAACGGGTGGCCGGCCTGCGCGCCGCCTCCGCCGACTACGCCGCCACCGGCATCGGCACCGTCCGCGACTGCCTCGTCCCGGTCGAGGACCTCGACGTGCTGCTCGCGGCCAGGGCGGCCGGCGCGCTCGCCGTCCGGGTCCGGGCGCTGGTCTCCGGCTTCGCCGCCCGCACCCCCGAGCAGGTCGACGAGCTGCTGGACCGGATGGACGCCTGGCGCGCCGCCGGCGAGGACGACGACCTGCTGCGGCTGTGGGGGGTGAAGTTCGGCATCGACGGCGGCTTCGAGGCCGGCGCGCTGGAGGAGCCGTACCAAGGCCGGCCCTGCTACCACGGCCGACTGCTCTGGGAGCCGAAGGAGCTGGTCGCGGCCGTCGACCGGGTGGTCGGGCGCGGCTGGCGGGTCGGCGTGCACGCCTGGGGCGACCGCGGCCTGCGCACCCTGCTGGACGTCTTCGAGGAGGTGCTCGACCAGCGCCCCGGCCTGCCGCCCGGCACGCTGGTGGTCGAGCACGGCGGACTGGCCCGGGCCGACCAGCGGGCCCGGGCGATCGCGCTCGGCATCCCCGTCACCGTGCAGCACCCGCTGCTGCACGACGGCGCGCTCGCCCAGCAGCGGGCCTGGGGCGAGGAGCGGACCGCCGGGATCTTCCCACTGCGCGAATGGCTCGACGAGGGCGCGCTGCTGGCCGCCGGCTCGGACTTCCCGGTCGGCCCGTACGGCGCGATGGTGTCGGTGTGGGGCATGACGACCCGCCGGACCACCGCCGGGGTGGTGGGGCCCGAGCACGCCGTCGACCGGGCCGAGGCGGTCGCGCTGCACACCGTCCACGCGGCCCGGCTGATGGGCGAGAGCGCCGAACGCGGCAGCCTGCGGCCGGGGGCGCTGGCCGATCTGACGGTGTGGCCGGTCGATCCGCTGAGCTGCCCGGTCGACGTGCTGCGCGAGCTGCGACCCGAGCGCACGGTCGTCGGCGGGCGGACCGTCCACCCCGCTCCCGCGTAACGGTCCACCACCGCCGCGCACCGGGTCCAGCAGCACGAGCCGGACCCGGTGGTGGAACGCCATGGCGGCAGGGCAGTGCCCGGGGCGTGGCACCACCCTGCCGCCGAAACGTTCGACCGCCGAGACGCTCGACCGCCGGGGCCGTCAGCCCCCGACGTAGGCCGCGAGGTGCTCCCCGGTGAGGGTGGAGCGGGCGGCGATCAGGTCGGCGGGCGTGCCCTCGAAGACGATCCGGCCGCCGTCGTGGCCGGCGCCCGGGCCGAGGTCGATGATCCAGTCGGCGTGCGCCATCACCGCCTGGTGGTGCTCGATGACGATGACCGACTTGCCGGAGTCCACCAGCCGGTCGAGCAGCCCGAGCAACTGCTCGACGTCGGCGAGGTGCAGGCCGGTGGTCGGCTCGTCGAGGACGTAGACGCCGCCCTTCTCGGCCATGTGGGTGGCCAGCTTGAGCCGCTGCCGCTCGCCGCCGGACAGCGTGGTGAGCGGCTGGCCGAGGCTGAGGTAGCCGAGCCCGACGTCGGCGAGGTTGGCGAGGATGCGGTGCGCGGCCGGGATGCGCGCCTCGCCGGTGCCGAAGAACTCCTCGGCCTCGGTCACCGGCATCGCGAGCACCTCGCTGATGTCACGGCCGCCGAGGTGGTACTCCAGCACCGAGGCGTCGTAGCGCTTGCCCTCGCACTCCTCGCAGGTGCTGGCCACGCCGGCCATCATCGCCAGGTCGGTGAAGACCACCCCGGCGCCGTTGCAGTTGGGGCAGGCGCCTTCGGAGTTGGCGCTGAACAGGGCCGGCTTGACGCCGTTGGCCTTCGCGAAGGCCTTGCGGATCGGTTCCAGCAGCCCGGTGTACGTCGCCGGGTTGCTGCGCCGGGAGCCGCGGATGGCGCCCTGGTCGACGGACACCACGCCCGCGCCCCCCGGAATGGAGCCGTGCACCAGCGAGCTCTTCCCGGAGCCGGCGACGCCGGTGATCACGGTCAGCACCCCGAGCGGGATGTCGACGTCGACGTCGCGCAGGTTGTTCGCCGTCGCGCCGCGGATCTCCAGGGTGCCGTTCGGCTCGCGCACCGCCTTGCGGACGGCGGCCCGGTCGTCGAAGTGGCGGCCGGTGACGGTGCCGCTGGACCGCAGCCCCTCGACGGTGCCCTCGAAGCAGACCGAGCCGCCCGCCGTCCCGGCGCCGGGGCCGAGGTCGACGACGTGGTCGGCGATCGCGATGGTCTCCGGCTTGTGCTCCACGACCAGCACCGTGTTGCCCTTGTCCCGCAGCCGCAGCAGGAGTTCGTTCATCCGCTGGATGTCGTGCGGGTGCAGGCCGGTGGTGGGCTCGTCGAAGACGTACGTGACGTCGGTGAGCGCCGAGCCGAGGTGCCGGATCATCTTGACCCGCTGCGCCTCGCCGCCGGACAGCGTGCCGGAGGGCCGGTCGAGCGAGAGGTAGCCCAGCCCGATCTCCACGAACGAGTCGAGGGTGTGCCGCAGGGTCCCGAGCAGCGGCGCCACGGCCGGCTCGTCGAGGTCGCGGACCCAGGCGGCCAGGTCGCTGATCTGCATCGCGCAGGCGTCGGCGATGCTGGTCCCGCCGATCAGCGACGACCGGGCCGCCTCGCTGAGCCGGGTGCCCCCGCAGTCGGGGCAGGCGGTGAAGGTGACCGCCCGGTCGACGAACGCCCGGATGTGCGGCTGCAGCGCGTCCCGGTCCTTGGTGAGCATCGACTTCTGGATCTTCGGGATCAGCCCCTCGTAGGTGAGGTTGACCCCGTTGACCTTGACCTTGGTCGGCTCGCGGTGGAGGAAGTCCTGCATCTCCTTCTTGGTGTACTTGCGGATCGGCTTGTCCGGGTCGAGGAAGCCCGAGTTCGCGTAGATCCCCACCGTCCACCAGCTGTCGGTCTTCCAGCCGGGGATGGTGATCGCGCCCTCGGAGATCGACTTGGTGTCGTCGAAGAGCTGGGTGAGGTCGATGTCGGACACGCTGCCGCGGCCCTCGCAACGCGGACACATGCCGCCGGTGATGCTGAAGCTGCGCCGCTCCTTGACGGTCTTCCCGCCGCGTTCGACGGTGACGGCGCCCGCCCCGCTGATCGAGGGGACGTTGAAGGAGAACGCCTTGGGCGAGCCGATGTGCGGCTGCCCGAGCCGGCTGAAGAGGATCCGCAGCATCGCGTTGGCGTCGGTGGCGGTGCCGACCGTGGAGCGGGGGTCGGCGCCCATCCGCTGCTGGTCGACGATGATCGCGGTGGTCAGCCCCTCCAGCACGTCGACCTCGGGCCGCGCCTGGGTCGGCATGAAGCCCTGGACGAAGGCGCTGTAGGTCTCGTTGATCAGCCGCTGCGACTCGGCGGCGATCGTGTCGAACACCAGGGAGCTCTTGCCGGAGCCGGAGACGCCGGTGAACACCGTCAGCCGCCGCTTCGGGAGCTCGACGCTGACGTCCTTGAGGTTGTTCTCGCGCGCGCCGTGCACGCGGATCAGGTCGTGACTGTCGGCACCGGGTGCCGCCGGCGGCTGCGCGGCCGTCCTCGTGGGCTTGCTCATCGTCTTCCCCATCTGTGCGGCGGAGCCGCCGTCGCGGTGGATGATCGCCGGCCGCCGCACCCGGGAGGGGAGCCCCGTCCACCGGTGCCGGCCAGGCATGGCGGAAGCCTAACCGCCGCCCCGGAGACGACCAGGCCGGTGGGCCCGCGGATCGGCGTCCGGTACCGGCCGCACGGCGTGGCACGACCGCCGGGGCGGCCGGACGGGGGGAGCCCGCCCGACCGCCCCGGCCGGCGTCAGTCCTTCACCGCCCCGGCCGACGTCAGTCCTTCACCGCGCCCGCCAGCCCGGACACCAGCTTGCGCTGGACCGCGATGAAGAAGATCAGCACCGGCACCGTCATCAGCGTCGACGCCGCCATGATGCCGCCCCAGTCGTTCTCGTCCGGCTTGAAGAAGACCAGCAGCGCGGACGGCAGGGTCTGGTTCTGGGTGGCGCTGATGATGAAGGTCTTCGCGAAGACGAAGTCGTTCCACGCGGCGATGAAGGAGAACACGCTGGTCGCGGCGAGGCCCGGCGCCACCAGCGGCAGCAGGATCCGCCACAGGATGCGGGTGCGGCTGGCGCCGTCGATCTGCGCGGCCTCCTCGATCGACACCGGGACGGCCGCGACGAAGCCGCGCATCATCCAGATGCCGAACGGCAGCGAGAACGCCAACTGCACCAGGATCAGCGAGGCGAGGGTGTTCAGCCCGATGCCCGGCGCGAACCGGCCGGCGTCACGGAACATGAAGAACAGCGGGATGGTGAGCGCCTCGACCGGGATCATCTGGGCGATCAGGAACATCACCATGATGGTGGTGCGGAACCTGAACCGGAACCTGGTCACCGCCACCGCCGCCAGGAACACCACGACGGCCGAGAGCACCACCACCGACACCGCGATCACCAGGCTGTTCACGAAGTACCGGCCGAAGCCGTCCACGCTGAGCACCTGGCGGAAGCTCTCCAGCGTGGGGTGGGCCGTCCACGGCTTCGGGTCCAGCGACCGCACCTCGCCCTTGGGCTTGAACGCGGACAGCACCATCCAGAAGATCGGGAAGGCGGTGACCACGGCCAGCACGATCGCGCCGGTGTTGGCGGCGAACCGCCAACGGCCGCGGGTGTTACGGGTGTTACGGCTCCGGGTATTGCGGCTCCGGGTGGTGCCGGTTCCGCCGGTGCCGGTCCGGGAGTCCCGGACGGGGTTCAGGGCGCTCACAGTTCGTTCCCCGTCCGTCGCAGGGTGCGGATGTAGAGGACCGTCGGGATCACCAGGATCAGCAGCATGATCACGCCGATCGCCGCGCCGAGCCCGTACTGCGAGGAGGCGAACGCCTTCTGGTACGCGTACACGTTGAGCACCAGGTTCTGGCCGGCGATGCCGCCGCCCTCGGTCATCACGTAGATCTGGGTGAAGACCTTGAAGTCCCAGATCACCGACTGGATCACCACGATGGTCAGGATCGGCCGCAGCATCGGCGCGGTGATCCGGCGGAAGGTCGTCCAGGTGTTGGCGCCGTCCAGGGCGGCGGCCTCCATGATCTCCTCCGGGATCGCCCGGATCCCCGCGTAGAGGGTGACCATCACGAAGGGGAAGGAGTGCCACACCACGACGGCGCCGACGATCAGGAACGCCGTCCACTTGTCGTAGAACCAGTTGAACTCGTGGAAGCCGGTGAGCCCGAGCTTCACCAGCGTGTGGTTGACCAGGCCGAGGTTGGTGTCGAACAGGAAGCTCCACACCGTCGAACCGGTCATCGCCGGCGCCGCCCAGGCCGCCATCGCGGCGGTGGTCAGCACCAACCTGGGCCACCGCCCGACCTTGGTCAGCAGGACGGCGAGGGTCGCGCCGACGGCCAGGGTGGCGACCACGCAGAACGCGGCGAAGCCGACCGTCTGCAGCAGCACCGACCAGAACTGGCCGTCGCTCAGGATCTTCGAGTAGTTGCCGAAGCCGACGAAGGAGGTCGGGGCGCCCCCCGAGGCCTGGGCCTGCCCGAAGTCCAGCACGGACAGCAGGCCCAGCTGGTAGATCGGGTAGGCGACCAGCGGGATCAGGATGACCGCGGCCGGCAGGAGCAGCAGCAGCGGGGGCCGGCGGCGCCGGCCGCCCGAGGGTGCGGCCGGCGCCGTGCCCCCACGGCGCCCGCGCGGGGAAGGCGGCGCCGTCGGGGCGGTCGTGGTGGATGCGGACACGTGCGGGACCTGCTCTCTTCCGCGGACCATGAGGTCGGTGCGGGACCAGGAGGTGGTACGGGACCAGAGGTTGGGGGTGGGTGCGCAGCCGCCGTCAGTGCGCGGCGAAGGCCGAGGTGATCTGGTTCGCGGCGTCGCCCGAGGCCTTCGCCACGTCCGCCTTGCCGGTGACCACCTGCTGCAGCATGGTCGGGATCACCGCCTGGGCGTCGATCTGCGCCCACGCCTGGTCGAGCGGGACGAACCTGGTGCCGGCCGCGATGGTGTCGGTGAACGGCTTCAGGAAGGCGTCCTTGGCGGCGACCTTGCCGCTGACGGACTTGAGCGTCGGCAGGTTGCCCATCGCGTCGTACATCTGCTCCTGGTACGCCGGGCCCGCCAGCAGTTCGGCGAATTCGAGGGCGAGCGTGCGGTGCTTGGCCGCCTTCATCACGCCGAGGTTGTTGCCGCCCGCGAACGCCGGGGCGATCGAGCCGGCCTTCTCCCCGGGCAGCGGCACCACGCCGTACTTGCCCTTCACCGGGCCCCCGTCGACCTTGCTGCGGCTGGAGTTGGGCAGGATCGCCATCGCCGACTTGCCGGCCGCGAACAGGTCGACGGTCTTGCCGCCGGTGAGGTCGGCGCACTGCTGGGCGGGGCAGCCGTCGGCGCCGAAGAGATCGGTGTAGCGCTTGATCCCGGCCTGCGAGGCGGGCGAGTTGATGGCCGCCTTGTACGCGGAGCCGTCCTTGGCGGCGATGTCGCCGCCCGCGTCCCAGACGAACGGCAGCGCCCCGAAGGTGTACTTGCCGCCGACGGCGATGCCGAAGGTGTCGGGGTGCGCTGCGTGGATCTTCTGGGTGGCGGTGACCAGTTCGGCGTACGAGGTCGGCGGGGTCAGCCCGGCCTCGGTGAACAGGTCGCTGCGGTAGTAGAGCGCGCGCACGGCGACCCACCAGGGCAGGCCGTACGTCTTGCCGTCCACCACGGCGGTCTTGACGATCGCCGGGTCGAGGTCGCCCTTGTCCTGCCACTTGTCGAGGTCGGCGCCGATCTCGGCGAGGCCGCCGGCCGCGACGTAGCCGGGGAGGTCGGTGTTGCCGAACTCGACCAGGTCCGGGGCGCTGCCCGGGTCGTTGAAGGCGCCCTTCATCTTGGCCGCGCGGGCGGAGGCGTCGGTGTCGATGTAGCTGACCTTGACGGTGACGCCCTGGTGGGAGGCCTGGAACTCGCTCACCGCCTTGCCGACCACGGCCTCCTTGGCCGCGTTGCCCGCCTCGTTGTACAGCCAGACCTGGAGGGTGCCGGTCCGGTCGTCGGCGGCCTTGTCGCCGGCCGGCGCGGCGGTGCCCGGCGCGCAGGCGGTCGCGGCGAGGCAGCTGGCGGCGAGCACGGCGGCCGCGGCAGTCCGTCTGATGAGTCGCATGGGTGGAGAACCTCCCCTCCCGACAGTTGCCGCCGAGACGTGCGCCGCTGGGGACGGGTACGTCGAAGCAGGCCCTGACCGGGGCCGATGGTGGGTGTGGGTGGAGGACGGCCCGGACGCGTTGGGGGGCGTCCCGGGCAGGCCGGTACGGGGGTGCGGCAGGGCGGACCGTTCGGGTGGGGCGGCGTCGCCTGCTCGATGGCAGGGACGTTAAGCGCGGGCGATCGGCGCCAACAAGAGGGGGTTCGGGAAGTTTTGCACTGCACAACGTTGTGTCGAAGAAGCGGCGTTGCGAACGCGAACGGGTACCTTCTGACAACCGCCGCCGTCGAGCGGGGGAACACCGGCAGAACGCGGCAGCAGCACACGGCAGCAGTACACGGCAGTAGTACACGGCAGTAGCACTCGACAGCGGAACGAGACAGGGGACGGACCACCCATGACGGAGACGGGGCCCGACGCGGAGACCGAGCGGCCCGCGGGCACGGCGGCCGACAGACCCACCGGCGCGGCGGCCGAACGGCCCTCGGGCGCGGCCGCCGGGCGCAAACCCGCGACCGAACGCAACCAGTCGTCCTCGCTGCGCCGCGCGCTCGCCGTCCTCGGCCACGTCCGCGACCACAGCGACGGGCGCGGCGTCCCGCTCGCCCAGCTCGCCGAAGCGCTCGGCCTCAACAAGAGCACCGTGCTGCGGCTCGCGGGCCCGCTGCTCGACGAGCACCTCCTCGACCGCGACCGCGAGACCGGCTGGTTCCGGCTCGGCCACGGCTCACTGCGCCTCGGCCAGGCCTACCTCTCCACCCTCGACCTGCGCAGCGTCGCCGCCGAACACCTGCGCCGGCTCCAGCGCGAGGCCGGCGAGACCGTCCACCTGACCGTCTGGCAGGCCCCCGGAATCGTCTACCTGGACAAGGTCGAGGACGAGACCAACGTCCGCATGGCCTCCCGCGTCGGCAGCCGGGCCCCCGCCTACTGCACCGCCACCGGAAAGGCCATCCTCGCCTGGCTGCCCGACGAGGCCGTCACCGAGGTCGTCGCCGCGGGCCTGCGCCCGGTCACCGCCTGGACCATCTCCGACGAGACCCGGCTGCGCGCCGACCTCGCCCGGATCCGCGCCCGCGGCTACTCCATCGACGACCGCGAGAACGAACCCGAAGTCCGCTGCGTCGCCGCACCGATCTTCGACCACGCCGGCGAGGTCACCGCCGCCCTGTCGGTCTCCGGCCTGACCTCCCGCATGACCGCCGCCCGCGTCCGCGCCCTCGGCCCCGTCGTCGCCCAGGCCGGACTGCGGATCTCCCGCGAACTCGGCTCCGACCGCCAGCCGTCCTGAATCACCGGCGGAACTCGCCCGCCCCACCAAGTCCTGACCGCGCACCGAAACAGCCCGAAAAAGCGAATGAGGCCCGGCGCCTTTGAAAGGCACCGGACCTCATCCGACAATTGGAG
>NZ_JBHXMU010000021.1:0-80648 GCF_042720685.1 Kitasatospora sp. NPDC058492 | reverse complement strand
CGCCAGGCCCGGATCGCACGGACTCTTCCTACTGAAAGTAGGACGCGCTCTGGTAGCACCACTGACGCCTGACGAGGAATCATCTCCCTCGCGACACCCAGAACAATACCAGCCCCACACCCACACACCGAACCCCCGCCAACCCCCACCCCAAAAGCAAACAAGGCCCGGCACCCTTTGAAAGGCACCGGACCTCATCCGACAATTGGAGCGCCAGGCCCGGATCGCACGGACTCTTCCTACTGAAAGTAGGACGCGCTCTGGTAGCACCACTGACGCCTGACGAGGAATCATCTCCCTCGCGACGAGAAGTACAGTACCAGCTCCGTGATCAGGCACCGAACCGGAGGCGAACCCCGCATGACGAGCGCTCAACCCGAGGCCATCCCGTACGCCGACGGGCGGCTGATGGACGTGCACCGCCCGCCCGCCGGCACCGTCGGGCCCGCGCCCGTCGTACTGCTGTGGCACGGCCGGGGCCCTGACGAGCGCGACGTGCTGCGGCCGCTCGCCCGGGAGGCCGCCGGGCTCGGCCTGCTGGTGCTCGTCCCGGACTGGCGCTCCGACCTGCCGGACGGCGGCCGCGCCGAACTGCTCGCCTCGCTCGCCCACGCCCGCCGCACCGCCGCCGCGTACGGCGGGGACCCGGACCGCCTGGTCCTGGCCGGCTGGTCACTGGGCGGCCGGGAGGCCATAGCCGTGGCCACTCACCCGGACACCCCCGCCGAGCAGCGTCCCATCGCCGCCGTCGGCATCGCCTCCAGCTACGCCCGCCCGGCGATCACCACCGGGGACGCCCCCCTCGACCTGCTGGCCGAGCAGCCCTCTCCCGTCCCGCTCTGGCTGGTCCACGGCACGGAGGACGGGGTGCTGGACATCGAGCACACCCGGCAACTGAGCGCTGCTCTGACAAAGCAGATGTCGGCGGTACGGGTTCTCGAACCCGCCACCGACCACGCGGGCGTCGTCATGACCGTGTACGACGCCGAGGCCGACCGCTGCCTCCCCACCACCGCCGAAGCCGTGCTGCTCGCCGGCCGCCGGACCGCCGCCGTCCTCGCCGAGGCGGCCGGGCTGTCGTAGGTGGCCGGGCTGTCGTAGGCGGGCGGCGCCACGGGCGGGCGCGGCCTACCGCCCCCCGACGAGGGAGCGCAGGCCGTGGCCGCGTTCCATGGCCTCCAGGTCGCGCTGCAGCGGCGGCCGGGGGACGGCCAGGACGGGGCAGCTCGCGTGCCGGACGCAGTAGGCGGCTACGGAGGGGCGCAGCGCGCGGGAGAGGCAGCCGCGGCTGCTGCCGGCGCCGAGGACGAGCAGGTCGTCGGGGTGGTCGGCGAAGCGGACCAGAGTGTGTCCGGTGTCGCCGCGGACGGCCTGGCAGCGCAGCCGGACTCCGGCGTAGCGGCCGGCGAAGGCCTCGTCGAGGGCTTGCCGGAGCCGGGCGACGGCGGCGTCGCGGCCTGCGGTGATGGCGGCCGGGCAGGGTGTGCGGCGGTAGCCGATCTCTTCGCCGGGTGAGGTCCAGCAGAGGAGGGCGAGGACCTCGGCGTCCGTGCGGTGGGCTTCGGCGACGGCGTGGTGGAGGGCGGCGAGGCTGCCGAGCGAGCCGCTGACGCCGACGACGATCCGGCCCGCGCGGTCGGCCCGCTCCGCTGCCTCGTCCGCGCCGGATATCTCGCTGTCCGCCATGGTTCGCCCCGCCTCTCGGTCCGTACCGCCGTGCCGTGCTGTCGTCCTCCAGCAAAGCGGGCCGGCACCGCACCTCCGGCGCCCGTTGACACGCCTCTGACGCGCGCGCGGGCGTTCCGTACGTGTCCCTGATGCTCCGGGGCCGCTACGGCGTGGAGCAGCTCGCCTACGCCCCGGGTGGTTCGGCTTCCCAGAGGTCGGCGAACATCCGGTCGAGGTGTTCCTCGCCGATCGGGGGGACGGGCAGCGGGTGGATGGCCTGGGCGCGGAAACCGTCGAGGAGCAGGGCGAGGTAGCGGCGCCAGAGGTCGGGGCGCAGGTCGGTGGTGGCGGGCAGGGCGCGGCAGAGCGGGCCGAGCAGGAAGAGCAGGTCCATGGCGACCACGTCGCGCCGCATGGTGCCCTGGTCCTGGGCGCGGGCGATGAGGGCGCCGACGGTGGCGGCGTTCCGGCGGCTGATCTCGATCATGCCGGGGATGGTGGGGATGGCCTGGGTGACGAGGTCGTTGATGCCCCGGTCCGCGGCGACGAGTTCGAAGATGCGCTCGAAGTAGCGTTCGAGGGCGGTCCAGGCGTCCGCGGCGGCGAGGGCTTCCTCACCGGCCCCGGCCAGGCCGACGGCGGCGTCGGCGAACACCTCGCCGATCAGCGCCTCACGGGTCGGGAAGTGGCGGTAGAGGGTGGCGTTGCCGACGCCGGCCTCCTTGGCGATCTGGTCCAGCGGGACGTCGAGGCCGTGCCGGGAGAACATGCCGCGGGCGGCGGCGAGCAGCAGATCGCGGTTGCGCTGGGCGTCGCGCCGGAGCCGTCCCGGGGGGTTCGCGCTGCTCGGTGCCATGTCCCGACCCTAGCAATCCCGGGGGCGGGCGGTCGGGGGGCGGTCAACTACCCTACGGAGGCGTTGATTCCGCACGGGGTCCGCGGCGGCCCGCGAGGGGCCGCGGTGAGTCGAGGGGGCGGCCATGGCCGAAGTGGTGGAGTTGCGGTACTACCCGGTGAAGGGGTGTGCCGGGGTCGAGGTGGCGCGCGCGGAGCTGACTCCGGCGGGGCTGGCCCACGACCGGGCGTTCATGGTGGTGGACGAGGACGGGGTGTTCCGTTCCCAGCGCCGGGACCGCCTCCTGGCCACGGTCCGCCCGACGGTCGGGGAGGACGGCCGCCGGCTGACCCTTGACGCCCCGGGCGTGGAGCCGGTGACCGTCACCGTGGACACCGAGGGCCCGCGCCGGGCGGTCCAGCTGTTCGGCGCCCCGTTCTTCGGGATCGACCAGGGCGAGGAGGTGGCCGACTGGCTGTCCGGGGTGCTGGGTGTCCGCAGCCGGCTGGTCCGGGTGCCGCCGGAGCACGACCGGGTGTCCGACGGGCTGGTACCGGGCACGTCCGGCTACGCCGACAGCTGCGCGGTGCACCTGCTGTCCCGTGCGTCGCTGGAGCGCTTCAACGCGCTGAGCGGCGGACTCCCCATGTCGGTGGACCGGTTCCGCCCGAACGTGGTGGTGGACGGCTGGGACGAACCGCACACCGAGGACCTGACCCGCCGGATCACCGTGGGCGGCGCCGAGTTGGCCTACGCCAAGCTCGCGATCCGCTGCTCGGTGACGCTGGTCGACCAGTCGACGGGCGCCAAGGCCGGTCCGGAGCCGCTGCGGACGCTGGCCGGCTACCGCCGGGCGGCGGGCGGCGGGGTCGCGTTCGGCAGCAAGTTCGCGGTGCTGCGGCCCGGCACGCTGCGGGTCGGGGACGAGCTGGTGGTGGACGCCTGGGGGCCGTCCGAGCTCTGAGGCCGGTCGCGGCGGGCCGCCGGGGCGGGGGTCGCCCCTGGCATTCCTGCGGGCCCGGCGGCCCCGGCGGAGACGTGCGCCGGGGCCGGGAGGGGCGTGGGGCGCGTGTCAGCAGCCCTGGTCGATCAGCGAGAACGTGACGTAGTGGTCACCGGTGTAGTAGTCCTCCTGGGTCGCCTGGCCGGTGATGATCCGGCGGGTGCCGCGGGTCGGGGCACCGGGCGTGATGACGGTGTACTCGTGGTAGTAGCCGTAGGACTGGCCGGGCAGGACGTGCTCCCTGTTCTGGAACACGACGCCGTCCTGGGAGTACGGGAACGGCCCGTCGGTGGCGATCAGGTTGAGGGTGTCGGTCGCCTCGGGCGGGAGGGTGGACAGACACACCGTGCCGCTCACGTCGGCGTGCGCCTCGGTGGCGACGGCGACGGGCGCGAGGGTCATCAGGGCGACGGCGGTGACGGCGGCAGCGCGGGTCTTCCACGCGCGTAGAGTGCGGGTCATGTCCACCAGTGTGACCAGCCACCGACAACTCCGGAAGCCCTGCGACAAACTATTAACCGACGGGTAACTCACCTGCCTGACCAGCGACTTGAGCCGTATCCCGACCCCGGCCCGAGCCCCGCCGGCGCCGTCCACGAACCGCCCGGACACCCCATGGGTCGACCGCCGTCGAACTAGCGACCTGACCGCTGTCGGCCTCCTCACAGCTTCCTCACGTTCGCTCCCCGCTCCAGTCGCGCCGCATAGAGTGACGGATCATGTCGGGCCGGAACGACCGCTGACGGGGTGGGCATGAACACGGGGACAACGGGCACGGGCACGGACACGGGAGCGCACCCGAGCCCGAGTGCGGGAACGGGCACGGGAACGGGCGCGCCGCTGACCGCGCGGCAGCTGATCGGACTGCTGGTCGACCCGGGCGCCTTCCAGGGCTGGGACGAGCCGCCGACCGAGCCGCCCGCAGGCCCGCCCGCCGACCCCGGCTACCGCGCCTCGCTCGACCGGGCCCGCGCACGCACCGGTCTCGACGAGGCCGTCCTCACCGGCGCCGGCCTGGTCGGCGGGCGACCGGTGGCGCTGGTCGCCTCCGAGTTCGGCTTCCTCGGCGGCTCGATCGGCGTCGCCACCGCCGAGCGGATCACCCGCGCCGTCGAGCGCGCCACCGCCGAGCGGCTGCCGCTGCTCGCCCTGCCCGTCTCCGGCGGGACGCGCATGCAGGAGGGGTCGGCGGCCTTCCTGTGCATGCTGCGGATCACCGCCGCCGTCCAGGCGCACCGCGCGGCCGGCCTCCCCTATCTCACCTATCTACGGAACCCGACCATGGGCGGGGTCTTCGCCTCCTGGGGCACACTCGGCCAGCTGGTGTTCGCCGAGCCGGGCGCCCGGCTCGGCTTCCTCGGCCCGCGCGTGTACGAGGAGCTGCGCGGCGTGGAACTGCCCCCGGACGTGCAGCGGGCGGAGACGCTCGCCGGGCGCGGTCTGGTGGACGCCGTCGTGCCGCCGCAGGAGCTGCGCGAGCTGGTCCGCCGCACGCTCGCCGTCCTCGCCACCACCGCGCCCGCCCCGGGCAGCGCGGACGCCGGCGGCACCGGCGCCCCCGGCCCCGACCCCGGCCCCGACAAGACCGCCGACGAGACCGCCGAACACCCCGACGCCTGGGATTCCGTGCGCCGCACCCGTCGCCCCGACCGCCCGGGCACCCGCGAGCTGCTGCGCCACACCGCCGAGGAACTGGTGCTGCTGGACGCCCCCGGCGGGCGGGACGGCGCGCTGGTCCGCGCCCTCGCCGTCCTCGGGGGTCGGCCGGTGCTGGTG
The DNA here is from genome assembly GCF_042720685.1 of Kitasatospora sp. NPDC058492. NCBI lineage: Bacteria > Bacillati > Actinomycetota > Actinomycetes > Kitasatosporales > Streptomycetaceae > Kitasatospora > Kitasatospora sp. NPDC058492. The sequence goes on along the minus strand of NZ_JBHXMU010000021.1, from coordinate 75,366 downwards.
GTCGGCCAGCAGCGGCAGACCCCGGAGCACGAGCGCCCGTTCACCGCCGCCGACCTGCGGGCCGTCCGGCGCACCGCGCGGGTCGCGGAGCAGCTGGGGCTGCCACTGGTCACGGTCGTGGACACGGCCGGGGCCGAACTGTCCGCGCAGGCCGAGCTGGACGGGATCGCGGTCGAGATCGCGCACTGCCTGACCACCCTGCTGGCGCTGCGCACGCCCGTCCTGGCGGTGCTGCTCGGCCAGGGCTCGGGCGGCGGCGCGCTGGCGCTGCTCCCGGCCGACCGGGTGCTCGCCGCCGGGCACGCCTGGCTGGCGCCACTGCCGCCGGAGGGCGCGTCCGCGATCGTCCACCGGGACGGCGGGCACGCCGCCGAGCTGGCCCGCTCCCAGGGCATCGGCGCGGGCCACCTGGCGGAGGTCGGGCTGGTGGACGAGGTGGTCGAGGAGCGGCCGGACGCGGCGGACGAGCCGGAGGCGTTCTGCGCACGGCTCGGACGGGCGGTCGGTGCCGCGCTCGGCGGGCTGGCGGCGCTGCCGGAGCCGGACCGCCTCGCGGCGCGGGCCCTGCGTCACCGCCGCCTCGGCGATCTCCGCTGAACGTCGGCGACCGCCGCTGAACCCCCGGTGGGGGCCGTCGATCTCCGCCGGGGCCCGACGGTCTCCCCCCAGGTCCCAGCGGGTGTGGCGCCGGTCTCAACGGGGCCGAGATCGTCTGTACCCAACGTGCCGGCCGCAGACCGGCGGGTGACGGCCGCAGCGGCCCAAACGGTGAGTGCGCTCACACCGGAATGCGGTCCACGACGGGCGATAGTGGCAGCTTCCGGGCACCCGCGCCACAGCCTGCCGACGGGGTGTTCGCACAGGTCACGACCGGTCGGCGCGCCCCGCGCAGCCGACCCTTCGAAACCACGGCGGCCGCCCCCCGTACGACCGGGGGTCGTAACAAGGGGGTCTTGGCGGCGCCCGATCCGGCATGCCAACAATGGCTCAGTCGTCAGCCGCACCGGCACCTGTCCCGCCGGTAGCGACTTACTGCCAGGTCACGCCCCACGACCGTTTCGGCCCCTGTCCGGCCGTGGTCCAAGGCGGGGCGTGACCCGGCCCAACCTGATTGAGGTCCTGTTCTTCATGCCCACTTTCAAGCTCCGTATGCGCACTTCCGCCGCGATTCTCGCCGGCGCCGCCGGTCTGACCGCCCTGGGCGCGGGTGTGCTGCCCGCCACCGCGAACGCCGCCACCCTGTCCCCGCAGGCCGTGGCCGCCCAGATCGTCCCGGCGAACCAGCTGGCCTCCTTCAGCCAGATCATCGCCCACGAGTCCAGCTGGAACGTGACCGCGACCAACGCCAGCTCGGGCGCGTACGGCCTGGCCCAGGCGCTGCCGGGCTCCAAGATGGCGACGCACGGCTCCGACTGGAAGACCAACGCGACCACCCAGATCAAGTGGGCGCTGGACTACATGAACACCCGCTACGGCAGCCCGAACGCCGCCTGGAACTTCTGGCAGGCCAACCACTGGTACTAAGCCGACCACCTCGGCTCACCGGACTCCACCCGCATCCTGACCACTCCCCCCTCACCCCGGGGGTCGGACAGGGATCACCGGGGTGACCCCAGAGGGCCCGGGCCCGCGCGATCCGCGTGGCCCGGGCCCTCTCGTGGTTCGCGCACACCTCTCGCAGGTCGCGCGGCGCCTCCCGCCGTTCGCCCAGCCCGCTCCCCGGCTCGCCCAGCCCGCCCCCGCCGTTCGCCCCGCCTTCTCCTGGTTCGCCCAGCCCGGGCCACCCGCCGCTCAGAGCTCGCCGGTGAGCCCGAGCAGTTCCCGCATCCGCGCGTACTTGGCGGCCAACCGCTCGGCGGTGGCGGCGTCCAGCGCGGCCAGCCGGGCCGGGTCCGAGTTGTGGGCGAGGTCGGCCCGCTTGACCAGCAGCGCGCCCGGCGTGGCCAGGACCCGCGCGGTGTACGCCTCGACCGGCTCGTCGGGGCGGCGGGTGAGCGCGTCCACGATCGTCTTGGTGGCCCCGGGCAGTGCGGCCCCCGCCAGCCACTCCCGGCTCAGCCGGTCGTCCTCGACGGTGTCGTGCAGCCAGCCCGCCGCGATCTGGGCGTCGCTGCCACCGCGCGCGGCCGTCCCGTGCGCGACCGCCGCGATGTGCTCGCCGTACGGGTGGCCGTTCTTGTCGACCTGCCCCTCGTGCGCGCGGCGGGCGATCGCCTCCACCTCGGCCAGGCTCAGGTACTCGGGTTCCATCGGCGCGTTCTCGGGCTCCATCGGCTCATCGTAGGCCCGTGGTCTGCCCGTTCACGCTCACTGGTTTACTGCCCCGGGGCGGGAGACCCCCGGCCCACCCGGCAGACCGTCCGAGCGATCCGAGGAACCATGCCATCCCTGCACCCCCTGCTGTCCGGATTCGCCCCGATCTGGGCGCTGACCGGGATCGGCTACCTGGTCGGCCGGACCGGGCTGCTCGGGCCGCACGCGGAGCCGGTGCTCAACCGGTTCGTCTTCCACGTGGCGATGCCGGCCTCGCTGTTCCTGATGATCGTCCGCACCCCGCTGGACCACTTCGCCAACCCCTCGATGCTCGCCTTCACCGCCGGCACCGTCGTCTCGATCGGCCTCGGGCTGCTCGCCGGGCGCCTGCTGTTCCGGCGCAAGACCGGCGAGTTGGCGATCGGCGCGATGGCCTGCGGGTACGTCAACTCGGCCAACCTCGGCATCCCGGTGGCGATGCAGCTCCTCGGCGACGCCTCCTTCGTCGCACCGGTGGTGCTGTTCCAGATCCTGGTCGTCACGCCCGCGGTGCTGGCCGTCCTCGACGGCGGCGCGGCCGGCCGCCGGGCCCTGCTCACCCTGCCGCTGCGCAACCCCATCCTGTTGGCCACCGCGCTCGGCGCCGCCGCCTCCGCCGGCGGGCTGCACCTGCCCGCCGAGCTGAACCGTTCCTGCGAAGTGCTCGGCGGCGCCGGCGTGCCGACCGCCCTGGTCGCCCTCGGCATGTCGCTGCACAACCGCCCGCCGGCCACCGGCCGTTCGCGCCACGCCGAGGTCGGGCTGACCGTCGCGGTCAAGACCCTGATACAGCCGCTGGTCGCCTTCGCGGTGGCCGGCCCGCTGCTCCACCTCCCTGCGCACCAACTCCTCACCGTGGTGCTCTTCTCCGCCCTGCCCACCGCGCAGAACGTCTACGTCTACGCCCGCGAGTACGGGCAGGGCACCGGGCTCGCCCGGGACTCGGTGCTCTGGTCGACCCTGGCGTCGATGGCGACCCTGTCGGTGATCAGCTGGTCCCTCGCCGCGTAGCCGGAGCCTTCCGGAGAGGTGACGGCCACCCGTACACGGCACGACAGTTGTCACCCGCGAGCCGTACAAAAGCGGGGAACCGGGGCCCTCGCCGGGCTCCCGGTGGAATGCTGGCGGCCATGAGCCAACCGGACCTTCGTTCCGCAGAGTTCCACCACTGTCCGTCCGTCGTCACGCTGCCGCAGACGGACGTGGACCACTACAACACCGTTCCGCGCGGTGCCTTCCTGATCGATCCGCGCCTGCGCTGCGACCTCGCCGGCGGGCACGGCGGCACCCATTCCGCGCTGGTCCAGGGCGTCGGCTTCGACCTGCACTGGGCGTCCTGGCCCGAGTACCTGGTCGAGGTCGGGCCGCGCTGCCCGGCCGTCGGCCCGCACGAGGGGCCGGAGCCGCCGCGCGACCCCAACATCTGCCTGCTGCGCGAGGACCACCCCGGGCCGCACTACGGCGAGACCTGGTTCTGACGCCCCGCCGGTCACTCCACCAGACCGGTGATGCCCGCCGAGTCCAACCGCAACGCCTTCCCGAGCCGGCCCGGGGGCACCACCCGGCCGGCCCGGGAGGCGCCCAACAGACGGATCAGCGCCCGCAGACCGGTCGGGTGCCTCCTTACACCCCCGCGGAGGCCCATCATGTCCGCCCGCACCACGCCCTCCCCCACCCGCACCGCCGCCTTCCTCACCGCCTACGACGCGCTGCTGGCCCGCTGGCCCGTCCCGGTCGAGCACCTCACCGTCCGAACAGCCCACGGCACCACCCGGATCAACGCCTGCGGCCCTCCCGACGGCCGCCCCCTCGTCCTGCTGCACGGCGGCGGCGCCACCTCCACCATGTGGTTCGCCAACGTCGCCGCCTGGACGGCCGCCGGGCACCGCGTCCTCGCCCCCGACCTCATCGGCGACCCGGGCCGCAGCGTCCACGACGGCGCCCCACTCGCGGGCGTCCCCGGGCTGCTCGGCTGGCTGGACACTGTCCTCGACCAACTCGACCTCCCCCGGGCCGACTTCTGCGGCCACTCCTACGGCGGCTGGATCGCCCTGGAGTACGCCCTGCACGCGCCCGCCCGGGTCGGCCGGCTCGCCCTCCTCGATCCCACCCAGTGCTTCGCCGGCTTCCGCCCCGACTACCTGCTGCACGCCCTGCCGCTCTTCCTCCCCCGCCGCACCGCCGCCCGGGCCCGCTCCTACCTCGACTGGGAAGCCGGCGACGGCCCCCACCCGGACCCCGGCTGGCGCGAGGTCTACGCCCTCGGATACGCCGACTTCCCCGCCACCCGCGTCATCACCGGCCCCCGCCCCGGCCTCGACCGGCTGCGCTCCCTCACCACCCCGACCCTCGCCCTGTTCGCCGAACACAGCCGCACCCACCACGCCCCCCGGATCGCCGAGGCCGCCCGCCGCGCCCTGCCCGAGGCGACGGTCGCCGTCCTGCCGGGCCTCTCGCACCACCACCTGCCCATGGCGGGCGCGGCGGAGGTCAACGCCCGACTGACCGGATTCCTCGCCGCCTCCCGCGGCTGACGGCGGGGCCGTTCGGACGGCACGGACGCCACGCCCGCGCCGAACTGGCCCGGCCGCTGCGCGCAAGCCGCCGGCGACGGATTGGCCCGAACTCACCAGTGTCGCCAAATCCCTTGTACCGCACTCGACTTGGCGCTGGCAGACTGGCGTCGCCACGTCGGCCCACCACTCCCTGGAGCAGCCATGCCCACGTTCGTCCGACGCCTCGCCCCCGCAGCGGTGCTCGCGCTCACCGCGCTGGCCGCCACCCCGGGCAGCGCGTTCGCCGTGGACCGCGACGGGCCGGCCGTCGCCGCCTCGGCGGGCGAACACCCGGGGCTGACCTGGACCGCCCTGGAACAGCGCGCCGGTGTGGTGCACGTCGGCACCGACGGCGCCAGCAACCCCTACCTCGGGGACACCTCCGCCGACACCGAACTGCCGGTGCTCTGCCTCCACCAGGACGGCCGCCCGGCCCCCACCGGGATCCCCACCGCCGGCTTCCACAGCTGGGCGGGCGGGGAGGTCGCCGCGACGGCCCCGACGGCCGGGTCCGACCTGACCAGCCGGGACGACGCCGACGGGCTCTGCGAGGACTCCTTCGGCGCCGGCTGGCGAATGGCCGAGTTCCACGACGGGCAGGGCTGGTCGCTCTGGGCGGCCGGCACCCTCCCGGCGGGCACCCGGTTCTGGACGGCGATCAACGACCAGCCGGCCAACCCCTGGTCCTGACGCCCGCGCGGCCCCGAGCCGCCCCGCGCAAGCGCGGCGGCGGCGACGGGGACGGGGATCAGTAGATCAGGTACCCCGGGCGGTGTCCTTCGTCGTCGATCTCCCCGGTGGCCTGCGCCCGCAGCTTGCGGGACAGCTCCTCCAGGGCGCGGGAGGCCGCGACCTCCTCACCGATCCTGGCGAGCGGGCGGTCGTCCGTGCTCTTCATCGACTCCCCGTGGGCGCGCAGGCCCGGCGCCCGCGCACCGGTCAGCCTGGCCTCGCACGCCGTGTGCACTCCGTCTTCCTCGAAGCTCAGCTCCACGTCCCACTGGTTGTGCATGCCACACCTCCTGGCAGCGGCCCCTTCGCGCCTGTCCGGACCGGCACGGACGGTGAGCCGTGGCGGCCGCTCACACCAGCGTGCGCCCGTCCGGCCCATGGCGGCAAGCGGGCCCGGCCCGGGGCTGCGGGCCCGGCCCCCGGAACCAGCTCCCCCGCCCCGGAGCTCCCGGCCCTGCCTGCTCCCTGCCTGCTCCCCGCCTGCTCCTCGCCGCCGACCGGGCCCCGCCGCCGACCCGGCGGTACGCTGACGAAAGCGCGCCGCGACCGCCGACCGAACCCGGACCCGCCGGCGCGGCGCGGGCAGTGACAACCGGGTGGTCCCTCCGTGGCGGTCTTCCTCCTCGCCCTCGGCGCCGCCTGCTGCCTGGGCCTCGGCTTCGTCCTCCAGCAGCACGCGGCGCAGCGGGCGCCCCGTGCCGACCTGCTGCACTGGCGGCTGCTCCTGGACCTGATGCGGATGCCCGAGTGGCTGCTCGGCACCGGGTTCATGGTGTGCGGACTGATCCTGTCCGCGCTCGCCCTCAACCAGGGCGAAGTCTCGCTCGTCGAACCGCTGCTCGCGACCAACCTGCTGTTCGCCATGGCGCTCTCCCGGGTGCTGACCCGCCAGACCCTCGGCCGCTCGGGCTGGGCCGGGGTGCTGCTGCTCGGCCTCGGGGTGACGGCGTTCATCGTGGCCGGCCGGCCCACCGGCGGCGGTGCGCCCGCCGGGGAACTGCGGCACTGGCTGGTGGTCGGCACGGTGGTCGGGCTGACCCTGCTGCTGGTCTCGCTGGCCCGGCGGCTGCCGCTGTTCGAGGAGGCCACCCTGCTGGCCCTCGCCGCCGGCCTGCTCTACGGCCTCCAGGACGCGCTGACCCGCACCACCACCCAGCGCCTCGACCACAGCGGACTGGACGCGGTGCTGCGCAGCTGGCAGCCGTACGCGGTGGTGGCGGCGGGCGTGGTCGGGCTGCTGCTGGTGCAGAGCGCCTTCGAGGCCGCGCCGCTGCGGATGTCCCTGCCGGCGCTGACCGCCGCCCAGCCGCTGTCCGGGATCGCCTGCGCGGTCGGCTTCCTCGGCGACCGGCTGCGGGTGACGCCGGGTGCGCTGGCCTGGCAGTCCGCCGGACTGCTGGCCATCGTGGTCGGGGTGATCGTGATCGGCCGCCACCCGGCGATGCCGGGCAGCGTCCGCGAAACCCTGGAGGGCGTCGGGGCGCCACCGGAGGACGAGCGGCCCGCGGAAGGCCCCAGGAGCCGTCCGGGAAACAGTCCGGCCGAGAACCCGAACGACCCGGGGCACAGCTCCGGGGCCGGAGCGTAATTCGCTTGACCGGGCCACGGGTCAACGCTGCACTGTGGCGAGGCACACGAGCCGTGGTGCCGTCGTCATCCAGGGGAGGAAGCGGCAGCAATGGAGATCCGTCCGACAACCGATCAGGACCTCGACGTCTACGTCGACACGCTCCATGCCGCGTTCGGGCTCTTCCCGGAAACCCCGACCGACGGCGGCGGGCTCTGGTGGTCGGCGACCGAGATGGACCGCAACCTGCTCGCCGTGACGGCGGACGGGCGGCCCGTCGGCACCGCCGGCGCGTACACCTTCGAGCTCACCCTGCCCGGTGAGGCCATCGTCCCCACCAGCGGGGTGACCGGCGTCGGCGTCCTGCCCTCGCACCGGCGCCAGGGCGTGCTCACCGCGATGATGCGGCGCCAGCTCGCCGGGTTTCGGGCCCGCGGGGAGTTCCTCTCCGTACTGCTGGCCTCCGAGGCCGTGATCTACCGCAGGTTCGGCTACGGACCGGCGACCTACACGCAGCGGCTGACGGTGCCGCGCCACCGGGCCGCCTTCGCCCTCCCCCGGGCACGCGGAACAGCCGACACCCCGGCCGGCACCCTGGCGGCCGGCCCGGACACCGGCTCGATCGAGCTGCTGCGGCGTGCCGAGTGCGGCGAGATCCTGGAAGCGGTCTACGACCGGTACCGCCGCACGCAGCCCGGCGCGCTGTCCCGGCCGCACCGCTGGTGGGCCTTGGGCGCGGGGCGGCCCCCGGTCTCCTCGGCGTCGCGCTACGTCGCCGTCCACCGGGATGCCGGCGGTGTCCCGGACGGCTACGCCTGCTACTCGCTCGCCGACGGCACCTTGACGGTCGACGAGACCATCGCCACCGACGACGCCGTCGCCACGGCCCTGGCCCGGTTCGTGCTTGAACACGACCTGGTCTCCCAGGTCGTGTTCAAGCACGTTCCGTCCGACCACCCGCTGCGCTGGCAGCTTGTGGACTTCAACGCCGGCGAGAGGAGCAGCAGCACCGACTGGCTCTGGGTGCGGCTGCTGGACGTCCCGCGTGCGCTGACCTCGCGCGGCTGGTTCGTGGACGGCGAGCTCGTCCTCGACGTCGACGACCCGTTCCTCGGCGAGCACGGCCGCTATCTGCTGACCGTCCGGGACGGGAAGGCCGAGTGCGTCCCGACGGACCGGGAGCCCGACCTGTCCCTGGACGTGAGCGACCTGGGCTCGGTCTACCTCGGCGGCACCACCCCGAGCACGCTCGTGCGGGCCGGGCACATCCGGGCCCACCGCCCGGGCGCGGCCGCCCTCGCCGACGCCCTCTTCAGCGCCGAGCGCGCCCCGCACTGCCTGCACTGGTTCTGACCGGCTGGTTCCGACCGCACGCTCGCCTCGCCGCCCCTGCACAACAGGCCTACGGGCGTGCCGGGATCGACGCGGGCGCAAGCTCGGGCTCGGGCTCTGTCCCGGGCTCGGGCTCTGTCCCCGGCTCAGACTCGGGCTCGGGCTTCGCCCCGTCGACGGTGCCCGTCCGGCCGCGCCGGCGGTCCATCTCGCGCCACTCCGGCCGCAACCCGGCCAGGTTGGTGGAGGCGAAGTAGAGGGCGCCGCCCGCGACCAGGGTGGGTATCAGCCCGACGAGGCTGACCGCTGCGCCGGCCAGCAGGCCGCCGAGCGGGATACCGGCCCAGGCGAGGGAGTCGCCGAGGGCGTGGACGCGGCCGAGCAGGTGGCGGGGCACCCGCTCGAAGAGCACCGCGCCGAGGATCGGGTTGAGGAAACCGCCGCCGAAGCCGCCGACCGCGAAGACCGTGAGCACCACCCACAGCGGCGCGCCGCACGCGAGCACCAGGAAGCGCGGGGCCCCGACGAGCAGGAAGCCGGCGAAGAACACCGTCCGGCGGGGCAGCCGGTGGGCGACGGCCGCCGCGATCAGACTGCCGACGACCGCCGTGATCCCCCCGGCGGTGCCGGTCAGGCCGATGGCGGCCGGGCCGTTCCCCGACTCCCGCGCCCAGACCGGGAGGAGGACCGTGAGGAACCCCGCGTCGAGCAGGTTGGTGATGCCGACCAGCACCGTCACGGTGAGCAGCAGCGGATCGGAGCGCAGGAAGGTGAAGCCCTCGCGGAACATCCGCCAGTAACCCGCCGATTCGGCCCCAGTTCCGGCCCCGGCCCCGGCTCCGGTCCCGATCCCGGCCTCGGCTTCTGCGGCCTGCGCGGCAGCGGGTGCCGGGGCCGCCGCGCGCCCCATCCCGCGCGGCAGGGCGAAGGCGATGACGAGGGACCCCAGGGCGAAGGTGGCGGCGTTGAGCGCCAGCCCGGCCAGCGGGCCCATCAGAGCGACCAGCCCGCCACCGACCGCCGGGCCGACCGTGGAAGCCAGCCGTTCGGTGACGCCGGAGAGACCGGTGGCGCGCTCCATCGGCACCCGGGCGCGGTCGGCGGCCTCCGGGACCATGACCGACTTGGCCAGATCCCCCGGGCCGCGCATCGCCCCGATCACCGCGACCATCGCCAGCAGCACCCCGAACGGCAGCAGCCCCAGGGCGTGCAGCAACGGGACCAGCCCGGCCGCGACGGCGCTCACCAAGTCCGTCGTCCAGGACACCACCCGCGGCCCGAGCCGATCGACCAGTGGCCCGGTCAGCGCCTTGACCAGCACGTACGGCGCCATCTCGGCGAAGGCGACCAGGCCCGTCATGGTGGCGCTGCCGGTGGTGGCCAGGACGAACCAGGGCAGGGCGATGGCCGAGACACGCGTCCCGGTGATGGAGACGGCCATGGCGGAGAGCACCCCGACCAGCGGCCGGAGGCTGCGCGCGGGCTCGTCGACGACGGTGGTCATCGGGACCCCGCCTCACCGGTGCCGGTGTCGGTGCTGGCATCGCTGTCGGTATCGGTATCGGTGTCGGCATCGGTACCAGCGCCGGTGCCGACGCTCGCGTCGGGCAGCACGTGGACGACCACGGCGACCCGCTCGGTGCCCTCCGGGGCCGGCCCCTCCGTATCCAGCGCGCGGTAACGCCGCACCACCGCGGACAGATCAGCGGCCAGTTGCCCGGCCTCCTCGGGGGTGAGCTGCAACAGCACGTCGCTGAGGCCGACCGCCTTGCGCCACTCCCGAGGCATCGTCTCGAAGGCGTCGACCGACCGCTGTGCCGCCAGGGCGTGGGCGGTGAGGACGGACCGCAGGAAGCCGACGGCCGTGTCGAGCTCCTCGTCGGCCATGTCGTCACTCGTCCAGACGGTGAACTTGTGGGCCGAACGCCACCACCGCTCGCGGGCGTTTCCGCGCTCGGGATCCTCCTCGACGAAGCCCGCGGCGGCGAGCTGGCGGAGGTGGTAGCTGGTCGCCCCGGAGTTGAGCCCCAGCTGCTCGGCGAGCCTGGTCGCCGTGGAGGGACCGTGCTTGCGCAGCAGCCCGACCAGCTGCATGCGCACGGGGTGGGCCATCGCCCGCATGCCCTTGGCCGTGAGGACGATGTGCGGGTCATCGCTGTGCATCCAGCCGCGTTCATCGGTCATGGCAGGAGCGTAGAACCGCAAAGACATCTTTGCAAAGGGTTTTTTGCGAAGAAGTCTTTGCGGTGAAGGGTGGAGCCCCGAAGAGCTGCCCGCCGGCCGTCCGTCAGTCGTGCGCGACCACCAGCAGCAGCACCACCGTCAATCCGCCGCCCGGCGTGGCCTCCACCGCCAGTCGCCCGCCCGCCGCCAGCACCAGGCTGTGCACGGCGGGCCCGACCGGCCCGTCGGCGCGGGCGCCCGCGAGCAGCCACTCCCGCGCCCCGGGCAGCTCGGACGACCCCCGGTCGGCCACCCGGATCTCCACCCGCCCGCGCGGTCGCGCCGCCCCGCTCAACCCGGCCGCCCGAAGGGCCGTCGCGGCCGGGCCCGGCCCGCCCGCCACCTCGGCGCGGACCAGCACCCGCCCGCCGGGCGGGTTGCGCCGGATCGCGTGGTCGACCAGGCCGGCGAGCGCGGCCTCCAGCCGCCGGGCGTCCCCGACCACCACCGGCAGCCCCGGCGCCAGCCGGGCCGTCACCGCCGCCGCCCGGCCGCCGCCGCGCACCACCCTGCGGACCACTTCGGTCACCTGGACGTGCCGCGCCTGCGGCTCGCAGCCGGCCTGCCGGTCGGTCCACTCGACGCGCTCAAGTTCCGGCCGGGACAGCGCCCGGGGCCCGGCCATCTCGCCCGGTCTGAACGGTCCGGCCTCCTCGCCCGCCACCGCGCCGCCGGGCCCTCCCGTACGGCCGGGGCCACCCGGCCCGCCGAGGGCGCCGAGCGCCCTGGCCCCCGATGCGACATAGCCCCAGAGCTTCCCGCTTGCCATCGCCCTGCCCCTCGTGCATCGCCGGCGGCCGTCATCAGTGCCGCGGCCGACCGGCGCGGGCCGCTTCCCAGGCCCTGCTGTCAGCCTGCACCTCACTCGTTCGGGTGACAATCCGGCTCCGGGACGCGAACCGGGCACCACCCCCGCCGGTCGGCCGATGCCACACCCGCCGACCGGCGGGGCAGGCCCGGCCACCGGCCCGGCCCGGCCCGCCCTGGGCCCGCGATGCAGCGCCGCCCCGGGCCCGCGACGCGGCGCCGCCGACCCCTGGCCGGGCCTCACGAACTCCCTTCGCCCGCCCGGAGGGCCGCCGCCCAGGCCGGAGCCCGAGGACCCGCCCTAGACTGGCCCCATGCCCCGGCTCAACGACCAGGTGCGGGAGCTGCTCCAGGAGTACGCCGACCTGATCAACATCACCGGCGGGGACGCCTTCCGGGCGCGGGCCTACGAGAAGGCCGCCCGCGCGGTGGGCGGCCACTCCGAGGACGTCGCCGGCCTGGACGTCAAGGGCCTGCAGCAGATCCCCGGCGTGGGGAAGTCCACCGCCGAGAAGGTCGCCGAGTACCTCGCCACCGGGCGGATCGCCGCCCTGGAGGCCCTGCGCGCCGAAGTCCCGTCCGGGGTCCGGGAGATGACGGCCGTGCCCGGCGTCGGCCCCAAGCGCGCCCTCGCCCTCCACCGCGACCTGGGCATCTCCTCCGTCGACGACCTGGCCGAGGCGGTCCGCTCCGACCGGCTGTCCGGCGTGGCGGGCTTCGGCGAGCGCAGCGGCGAGAAGATCCTGCACGGCATCGAGTTGCTGCGGCGCTCCGGCGGCCGCACGCTGCTCGACGCGGCCACCGAACTGGCCGAGCAGCTCGTCGCCGCACTGTCCGCCGTGCCCGGCTGCACCCGCTGCGCGTACGCGGGGTCGCTGCGCCGGATGCGCGAGACGGTCGGCGACGTCGACGTGCTGGCGACCGCCGCCGACTCCGCCCCGCTGATGGCCGCGCTCACCGGACTCCCGTACGTGGCCGAGGTGATCGCGAGCGGTCCGACCAAGACCTCGGTGCGCACCACCGGGGGCGTGCAGGTGGACCTGCGGGTCGTCCCGGAGGAGGACTGGGGCGCGGCGCTCGTCTACTTCACCGGATCGAAGGCGCACAACATCAGGCTGCGCACGATGGCCGTCCGGGCCGGGCTGAAGCTCTCGGAGTACGGCCTGTTCCGGACCACCGCCGAAGGAGAGGGCCGCGAAGGAGAGGACGGCGAGAAAGAGGACGGCGCCAAGGTGGCGTCCGCGACCGAGGACGAGGTGTACGCGGCGCTCGGCCTGCCGTGGATCGCGCCGCCGCTGCGCGAGGACCGGGGCGAGATCGAGGCCGCCCTGCGCGGTGAACTCCCTGATCTGGTCCAGGAGTCGGACCTGCGCGGCGACCTGCACACGCACACCGACCTGACCGACGGCCTGGCCACCCTGGAAGAGATGATCGACACCGCGGCCGCCCGCGGCTACTCCTACTACGCCGTCACCGACCACGCCCCGGACCTGGTGATGCAGCGGATGACGGACGAGAAGATGCTCGCCCAGCGCGAGCGGCTGCGCCGACTCGCCGACCGCCACCGGAAGCTGCGCCTCCTGCACGGCACCGAGCTGAACATCGGCCCGGACGGCGGGGTGGACTGGCCGCCCGGGTTCCTGGCCGGCTTCGACGTCTGCGTGGCCTCCGTGCACTCGCACTTCACCGCCGACCGGGCCGCCCAGACCCGCCGGCTGATCCGCGCCTGCGAGAATCCGCACGTGCACGTCATCGGCCACCTCACCACCCGGAGGATCGGCCGCCGCGGCCCGATCGACGTCGACCTGGACGCGGTGTTCGCGGCCGCCGCGCGCACCGGCACCGCGATCGAGATCGACAGTTCCCCGCAGCGGCTCGACCTGCGCGACGAGGACGTCCTGCGGGCGAAGCGGCACGGCGTCCGCTTCGCGATCGACAGCGACGCCCACGCCACCGGGCAGCTCGCCTACCCGCGCTTCGGCATCGGTACGGCGCAGCGCGGCTGGCTCACCGCCGAGGACGTGATCAACACCTGGCCCTGGCAGCGGCTGAAACGTTTCCTCCGCAAGGACGCACTGCGCTGAGCGAGCCGCCGGGCACCCCGGCGGGCGGCCCCCACGCACGGGGCCGCCCACCGCACGGTCAGCTCGACGCCGCCCCGAGCCCACCCCGACGCAGCCCCGACGCAGCCTCAACGCCGCCCCGACACCGCCCGACGCCGCCCCTGAGGTCACCGCTCCGCGAACGAGGTCACCGCTCCGCGAACGAGGCCCCCGGCGTGGCCAGCACCCGGGCCGCGCTGCGGTGCCCGAGGCCGGCGGCCAGGTGCAGGTCGCCGGTCTCCAGGAAGCCGGCCAGGAATCCCGCCGCGAAGGCGTCCCCAGCGCCGGTGAGGTCGCGCACCTCGCTCACCGGCGGCACGGGCACCGTGAACGGCGCGTCCCCGGGCACGTCGACGGTGGTCGCCTGGGCGCCGGCCTTGGTGACCACGGTGGTGGCCGCCAGCCGGGCCCGCTCCGGCCCCGGCAGCCCGCCCACCAGCAGGCCCAGGTACTCCGCCTCGGACCGGTTGGCGAACACGAAGGTCGGCGCCAACTCGGCCAGCAGGGCGAGGAAGCGCTCCCGCCCGTACTGCTCCAGCATGCCGGTCGAGGAGGCGTCCACCGAGGTGGTGCCGCCCACCCGCCGGACCCGCACCAGCGCGTCCACCGCGGAGCGGCCGACCGGGTCGCCGTCGAAGGAGTAGGCGGGCACGTGCAGGTGGGTCAGGCCGGCCAGCCACTCGTCCGGCACCCGGTCCAGCAGCTTGGCCGCGCCGCGGTCGGGCAGCATGGTCCGTTCGCCGGCCTGGTCGATCAGGACCACGATGCTGCCGGTCTGGCCGCGCCGGGCGACCCGCACGTCCACGCCGTGCCCGGTCAGTTCGGCGACGATGCCGTCCCCGACCGGGTCGGCGCCGACGCAGCCGATGAACCGGGCCGGGTACTGACCGGCAACGAAGCTCGCGACGTTCGCCGCGCTGCCGCCGCGCCGCCGGAAGACCTGGGCGCTGGAGTCGGTGCCGTGCCGCAGCGGGCCGTCGACCCAGACGACGATGTCCTCGACGAGGTCGCCGAGCACCCCCAGCACGGGTCAGGCCCCGCTGCGGGCGGCGGCCGCCAGCGCGGTCGCGATCTGGCCGCCGAGCCGGACGTTGCCCCGGTAGACCTCGACGTTGACCTCCAGGCTGCGGCCCTGGGTGTCGCGCTGGATGTGGTCGAGCAGGAACGGCGTGGAGGCGTTGCCGGTGACGCCCTGGCGCTCGGCCTCGGCCCAGGCGCGGGCCAGGATGCCGTCGAGCTCCTCCGGCGGCAGCTGCTTGGCGGGGTCCACCGGGTTGGCGATCAGGACGGCCTGCGGCAGGGCGAGGCGGTCGCGGGCCTCGATGAGCCGCGCGGCCTCCTCGGGCGACTCGACGCTGAAGTTGATCTCGTGGCCGGAGTCGGTGACGTAGAAGCCGGGGTACTTGCGGGTGCGGTAGCCGATGACCGGGATGTTGAAGGTCTCGAAGCGCTCCAGGGTGGCCCGGATGTCGAGGATCGACTTCACGCCCGCGCTGATCACGGTGACCGGCGTGGCGGCCAGGGTGGTCATGTCGGCCGACTCGTCGAAGCTCTCGGAGGCGCCGAAGTGGACGCCGCCGAGGCCGCCGGTGGAGAACACCCGGATGCCCGCCCGGTGGGCGAGGAAGGCGGTGGCGGCGACGGTGGTGCCGCCGTGGCGGCCGAGCGCGGCGACCACCGGCAGGTCGCGCAGGCTCACCTTGTCCAGGCCGTCCGTCGCGGACAGTTCGGTGATCTGCTCGGTGCTCAGACCGACCGTGGGCACGCCCGCGTGCACGCCGATGGTCGCCGGGACGACGCCCGCCTCGCGCAGCTGCCGCTCGGCCTCCAGCGCGACGGCCAGGTTGCGGGGGCGCGGCAGGCCGTGGGTGAAGATGGTCGACTCCAGCGCGACCACGGGCCGGCCGTCGGCCACGGCCTGCGCGACCTCCTCGGAGACGTGGATGGCCCGCGCGGAACGGGTGGCCGGCGCGGAGCCGGCGGCTTCGGGGGTGCTGGGGGGCAGTCCGGTCATGGTCGGATCTCTCTGTGAGATGCCACTGCGGTGGGGCAACGTGTCGCTCAGCGTATGGACGGTTCGCATCGGAATCCAGAATGAGTCCTGGGGCTTTCCATAGGCTCTGGCCTATGAGTTGACTTAGGCTTGAGCCATGGGCTTCACCTTGCGTCAACTTGAGGTCTTCCTCACCGTCGCCGAGACACTGCACTTCGGACGGGCCGCCGAACGGCTGCACATCTCCCAGCCGACGGTCAGCCAGGAGGTCGCCCGACTGGAGCGGACCGTCGGTGTCGAGCTCTTCGACCGCAGCCGCCGCTCGGTGGCGCTGACCGAGGCCGGCGAGGTGATGGCCGCCGAGAGCGCCCGGCTGCTCGGGCAGGCCCAGACGCTGCTGGCCCGGGTGCGGCTGCACGAGGAGTCCCGGCTGGGGACGGCCCGGATCGTGGCCTCCCCCAGCGTGGTGAACCGGCTGCTGCCCGCCGTGGTCAGCCGCGCCGAACAGGAGCTGCCCGCGCTCACCACCGCCGAGGTCGCCGTCGACACCGGCCAGGTCTCCACCGCACTGGCCGCCGAACTCGCCGACATCGGCCTCGGCCGCTTCCTCGACGAGGTGACCGGCTACCGGCTGGAGCGGATCGCCGACGAGCCGGTACGGGTCGCCCTCGGCCGGGACCACCCGCTGGCCGGTCGGACGAGCGTACGCCTCGGCGAACTGCGCGACCTGCCGCTGCTGCTGTGGCCGCGCGAGCAGCACCCGCGCTACTACGACCACGTGCTCGGCCTGTGCGCGGACCACGGCGTCGACCCGCCGGTGCTGGTCAGCCCGCCGCGGATCGTCGGCTCCCGGCTCTACCTGCTCGCCCGCAACCGCGCGTTCTCGCTGGTGCCCGGCTCGATGACCGGCCACCTCACCGAGGACGTGGCCACCGTCCGGCTGGACGGCCGGGCCACCCTGCCGCTGGAGATGCAGTGGCGGCTGGACGACCGCCGGCCCCGGCTCGCCACCCTGCGCGACCTGATCCGGCAGGAGGCGGCGGCCCTGGAGGTCGACTAGGCCCTGCCCTGCCGATCTTGCCGGGCCCGGATCGGCCGGACAGGACCCGGCCACTCGTGACGGGTCACGCCAGGCACCCGAAGCGTCCCCCTCCCCGGCGAATCCTTGACGCTGGCATGCCACCGCCGAAAGGATGCCCGGACCGCCCACCCGGCCCGCGGCAGCGCCCGCCGGCCGCCCGACCCCTGGGGACCAGCCTTGGCCGTCCGCCCGCTGCTTCGCCGCGCCGCCCGCCTCCTCGGCGCCGCCGCCCTGACCCTCGCCGGCACCCTCACCGCCGCCACCCCCGCCCACGCCGACTTCGGCACCGACTACCACGACCCGGTCACCGCCACCCGGCCGCTCACCCGCCCCGACACCCGCTCCTGCACCGTCGAGGTGATGCACGACCAGCAGTTCCGCAACGGGTACGGCAACCCGCCCGACACCCCGTACACCACCACCCTCACCCCGCCCGCCGACTGTGCCGGTCCCTGGTCGGCGGTGGTCCTGGACCTCCACGGGCAGGTCGCCGGGCGGCAGTTCGACCGCATCTTCAGCGCCCGCGTCGGCGGCGTCCAGGTGCTGCTCTCCTCCACCCCCGAGCCGTCCAAGGACGGCATCGAATGGAAGCTGGAGCGCGATCTCACCCGCTACGCCCCGCTGTTCGCCGCCGGACCGCAGCCGTTCTCCCTCGACCTCGCCAACGTCACCGACGCCACCTACACCGGCGTCTTCACCATCAGCGCCAGTGTCACCTTCTACACCGCGAACGACCGCCGGCCCGCCGCCCACACCGCCGACCGCCTGCTCACCACCGGGCCGTTCGCGCTCACCCAGGCCGCCCCCGCCGCCACCCGCGAGCTCACCTTCCCGCAGAACCTCGAACGCCTCACCGCCGAGGTCTACACCCGGGGCGGCGGCGCCTGCGAGGAGTTCGCCTACGCCTCCGCGCCCGACGCCTTCGTCAGCGCCAACCCCGGCCTCGGCTCCTGCGGCAAGGGCCCGTTCCGCGAACTGCGGCTCACCGTCGACGGGCGGACGGCCGGCGCGGTCTGGCCCTACCCCGTCATCTACACCGGCGGGTGGGACCCACTGCTCTGGCGGCCCGTCCCCGGCGTCTTCGCCTTCGACCTGCCCGCCTACCGGCTCGACCTCACCCCCTACGTCGGACTGCTGCTCGACGGCCGCCCGCACACCGTCGGCATCGCGGTGAACGCCAGCGAGGCGCAGAACAACGACACCTGGACCGGCCAGATCAACCTCTTCGCCGACGTCGACCACGGCGCCGCCCGCACCACCGGGCAGCTCACCGACCACCGGGTCGCCCCCGAGGCCGCCGTCGACACCCGGCTCACCGACCACGGCGGCGGCAGCGGCGACTGGACCGTCACCGCCGGCCGGCACGACCTCGCCCGCGGCTGGGTCCAGACCTCGCACGGCCGGATCACCACCGAGGTCCGCGACGACCTCGCCTTCCGCTCCGCCCAGCAGCTGCGCGACAGCGGCAACGACGTGACCCTGCACAACCGCACCGACCTCACCCGCACCACCGCCACCTGGGGCGGCGGCCCGCACCGCACCACCACCGTGCGCGAGGGCGAACCGCTGGACGTCACCTACCGCGTCACCCACGACGCCGCCGGCAACACCGACCAGCAGACCGCCATGGACCTCGGATACCACCGCGAGAGCACCGCGGCCACCGGCGGCCACGTCACCGAACGCTCCACCGTCGACCACACCCTGCGCCCCACCGCCCGCCGCCACGACGGCGACTCCACCGTCCGCACCGGCACCAGCACCGAGGACTACCGCAGCACCGGGCCCGACGGGCCGTACCACCGCACGCTCTCCTTCGTCGACGGCTGGCCGAAGCCGTAACACCGCCCGAAATCTCCCGACTTGCGAAATCCATCCGATTTCGGGCGGTTGACCCCTGGTGCACACGGCGTGGGAAGCGCATGATGGGAAGTGGACCTGCGAGGCAGCTGAAGGAGTTCGACCGCAGGAGGCAGTGGTGACAGATCGAGACGGATCAGGGTCTGCCACTGGTACTACCTCGGTCGACGATCGAACTGCCGGCCGGAGGACACGATGTCCGGAGGCCACCCCCGCCTCGTAGGTTCCCCGCGTCCACGGAGCGCCCCCTCGGCTCCGTGGACGCGTCCGTCGCGGCAGGGGCCCTTCGCGGCGGCGCCCGTCACTACGGTGCCCGTGACTGCGAGACCCGTCACTGCGGCACCGGGTAGCCCATCTCCCAGGCGTGGACGGCGATGCCGACCCGGTTCGCCACCCCGAGCTTGCGCTGGACGCTCGCGACGTGCGTCTTCACCGTGCCCGGCGAGATGAACAGTTCGGCGGCGATGTCCGCGTTCGTCCGGCCCGCCGCCACGTGACCGGCGATCTCCACCTCCCGCTCGGTCAACGGCACCACCGGCGCCGAGCGGGGCTCCGGACGGCGCGGCGCCGTCACCTGCCGCAGCAGCCGGACCGTGACCGACGGACTGATCAGGCTCTCCCCGTCCGCCGCCGCCCGCACCGCCTCGACGAGCAGCGCCGGCCCCGAGCGCTTCAGCAGGAACCCGGACGCACCGTGCCGCAGCGCCGGGTACACGTACTCGTCCAGGTCGAAGGTGGTCAGCACCACCACCCGCACCGGCTCCGCCACCCCCGGCCCGGCCAACCGCCGGGTCAGCTCCAGTCCGTCCATCCGCGGCATCCGGATGTCCACCAGCGCGACGTCCGGGCGCAGTTCGGCCGCCAGTTCCAGCGCGGCCAGCCCGTCGGCGGCCTCCCCCACCACCTCGATGTCCGGCTGCGCCGCCAGGATCCGCCGGACGCCGCGCCGGACGCCCTCCTGGTCGTCCGCGATCAGCGTACGGATGATCCGCGGGCACTCACCGTTCGCACTCGTCACACCGTTCGTACTCGTCACGGCAGGCAGTCTGCCACGCCCGTCCGGACCGCCGACCCCGCCCGCCGCCAATGCGGCCCGGTGGGTGGGAAGTTCACGTCACGAGCCCGGCGGGCGGGAAGTTCACGTCGCGGGCCCGACGGACGGGAGGTTCACGTCACGAGCCCGGCGGGAGGGAAGTTCACGTCGCGGGCCCGGCGCGGTTCACCAACGCCCGGCGAGGCTGGCGGCCATGAACGCTTCCAGTGGACATCCCCCCGTCAGCCGCCGCGGGATCCTGGCCGGTGCCACCGGTCTCGGTCTCGGCGGCGCCGTCTCCCTCTCCGGCATCGCGGCCACGCCCGCCGCCGCCTCCCCGCTGCTGCTGGAGCGGCCGGACCGCTCCGGCGCCCCGCGCGTCGCCGGGCTGCACCTCCAGTTCGGCTCGGACGCCTCGCGCGAGGTCGTGGTCTCCTGGCACACCACCGCCTCGGTCGGCAACCCCCGTGTCCGGTACGGCACTTCGAACGGCGGCTTGGGCCGCAGCGTGCAGGCCGACACCAGCACCTACCGGGACGCCAAGTCCGGCACCGAGGTCCAGATCCACCACGCCCGGCTGAGCGGCCTGCACCCCGACACGGACTACGTGTACGCCGCCGTCCACGACGGCGCCACCCCGGAGCTCGGCACCGTCCGCACCGCCCCGCGCGGCCGGGCCGCTTTCACCTTCACCAGCTTCGGCGACCAGGGCACCCCCACCCTCGGCAAGAAGACCGCGAACGGCTACGCCAACGACAACCTGGGCAGCCCCGCCGCCGGCGACACCACCGCCGGAGTCGAGCGGATCGCCCCGCTGTTCCACCTCGTCAACGGGGACCTCTGCTACGCCAACCTCGCCACCGACCGGGTCCGCACCTGGTCCGACTGGTTCGAGAACAACAGCCGCTCCGCCCGCCACCGCCCCTGGATGCCCGCCGCCGGCAACCACGAGAACGAGCGCGGCAACGGCCCGACCGGCTACGGCGCCTACCAGGCCTACTTCGACCTCCCCCCGTCCGGCTCCGACGACGAACTGCACGGCCTCTGGTACGCGTTCACCGCCGGCGCGGTCCGCGTCATCAGCCTCAACAACGACGACGTCGCCTACCAGGACGCCGGCGACTCCTACGTCCACGGCTACTCCGGGGGCGCCCAACAGCGCTGGCTGGAACGGGAGTTGGCCGCCGCCAACGCGAACCCCGAGATCGACTGGATCGTGGTCTGCATGCACCAGGTCGTCATCTCCACCGCCGACAAGTTCAACGGCGCCGACCTCGGCATCCGCGAGACCTGGGTGCCGCTGTTCGACAAGTACGGCGTCGACCTGGTGGTCTGCGGCCACGAGCACCACTACGAGCGCTCGCACCCGATCCGCGGCCAGCAGCAGACCGACACCCGCACCCCCATCCCGGTCGCCACCGACACCCGGACCATCGACACCACCCGGGGCACCGTCCACATGGTGATCGGCGGCGGCGGCACCTCCGCCCCCTCCAACGGCCTCTTCTTCGAACCCGCCAAGGCCCGCGTCATCACCGGCGTCGGCGCCGTCGACCCGGCCACCGGCAAGCGGCCCCCGCAGTACGTGATCGAGGACGCCCCCTGGTCGGCCTTCCGCGACGCCGACAACCCGTACGGCTTCGCCGCCTTCGAGGTCGACCCGGGCGAGCGCGGCGGCCGGACCACCATCGATGTCACCTACTACTCCGTCAGCGGCCCGTACGGAGACCTCGTCCCCGTCGACCGCTTCACGCTCACCCGCCCGCGCGGCGCCCGCGGCGGCGGCCGGGGACGCTGACCCCGGTCGCGCCCGTCAGGGTGGCGCGCTCACCGGCCGCCACCCCGACGGGCGCGGTACCGTTCCTCCGCGCGCCCGGACGCACCGATCACACCGAACGTCTGAACGCCTGAACGCCCTGGAGGCCCGCCCGATGCCCGTCGACCGCCCCGCCGACGGCACCGGGAACGCCGGCCGCCCCGACTACGGCCGACTCGCCGCCGTCGGCCCGTACTTCGCGCTCGACACCCCCGCCGAGCCCGGCGCGGGGCCGCCCCCGGGCTTCCGGCCGCTGCCCGAGCTGTACGGCACCGGGCCGGACGCGCCGCTGGCCCGGCGGATCCGGGTGGTGGCGCAGCGGCTCGGCACCGCCGAGCCCCGGGTCGCCGCGTCGATCCTGCACCTCGGACTGGCCGCCCGCTTCTGGTCGGTGGGCCTCGGGGCGGCCGTCCTGCTGGGTACGGTCCCGACGCTGGAGCACGCCTGGGTGCGGCTCCCGGATCAGGGGCCGCTCGACCTCTGGACGCCGCCGGAGCCCCCGCTCCCCGCTCCGCTCCCGCTCGCCGACCAGCTGTACGAGGCCGTCCTGGTGGGCCAGTTGGAGCCGCTGGCGGCGGCGGTGCGGTCCGCCGTCCCGCTCTCCGCCCGGCTGCTGACGGGCAACGCCGCCTCCGCCCTGGCCGGTACGCTGCGGGTCCTGGACGCCCACGCGCCGGGCCCCGCACGGGCGTTGGTCGCGGAGCTGCTCGCGCGCCCGCCGCTGGCCGGCACCGGGACGCTGCGGACCGGCCCGCACGGTGCCGCCTTCCGGCGGACGAGCTGCTGCCTGTACTACCGGGTGGGGCCGGGCGCCGGGGTCTGCGGCGACTGCTGCTTCGCCCGGCCGCCCGCGCCAAGACGGGGCTGATACATCCAGGAGTGCAGGTCATATCCGGGCCTCCGGTCAGCCGTCGTCCGTCAGCCGTGTCCGTCAGCCGTCAGCCGTCGCCCGCCAGCTGGAGGTGCCCCCGCACCAGGTGGTGCACGCAGGCGACGGTGTGCACCTCGGCGGCGGCCCGGGCCCCGGCCGCGTCGCCGGCCAGGACGGCGACCAGGATCTCCCGGTGCTGCTCGGCGAACCGTTCCTGGTCGGGGCCGTGCGGTGCGGGCAGCCAGAGCAGCGGGCCGAGTTCGGCCTGGAGCCGGACGGCGAGCCGGGTGAGGCGCACGGACCGGGCGGCGACGGCGAGTTCGATGTGGAAGCGGGCGTCGGCGCGGCGCTGCTCGGCGGGCCCGGCGGCGTCGCGCAAGTCGTGCACCAGCTGGGTGAGCCGGGGTGCGAGATCGGCGGGGGCGCGTTCGGCGGCGAGCCGGGCGGCGGTCCCGGAGACGGCCAGTTCCTCGTCGCCGAGATCGCGCAGGTCGACGGTGGCGAGGTCGCGCAGCCGGGCGAGTTGGAGGCGTTCGGAGCCCTCGCCGGGGGTGCGGACGAAGCTGCCGCCGTTGCGGCCGCGCCGGGTCTCGATCAGGTCGGCCTCGCGGAGCAGGGCGAGCGCCTCGCGGACGGTGCCGTTGGCGACGCCGAGCCGGTCGGCGAGGTCGTTCTCGCTGGGCAGTTGGTCCCCGTCGACGACCAGGCCGAGGGCGATCGCCTCGGTGATCCGGCGGGCCACGGCATCGGCGCGGCCGAGGTCGGTCAATGGCGCGAGGACGGCGCTGAGCAGCGGGGTCGTGCTCCCGATCGTCGCCACGCCGGCCCCCTCCTCGATCACCGTCGGACTGGGTGCTCCCGGCAGGGTACCTCCCGGTCGGGCACGCACCCTTGCCGCTAGAAACCCGATCTCGTATGTTTTCCCGCGATCCCGGTCCGAGCACCACCCCCGGGAAGCCCTCACGCGTCACGCCACGTTCCCAGGAGCAGGAGCAGGTCATGACCGATGCCAGCGCACGTGCCACCTCCCCGACCGGCCCCCTCCCCCCTCAGGGCCCCGACATCGATGCCGATGCCGATGCCGCTCGGCTGGCCGCCCTCGGCTACACCTCCGAGTTCAAACGCGACATGAGCCTCTGGGCGAACTTCTCCCTCGGCTTCACCTACCTCTCCCCGGTCGTCGGCGTGTACACACTCTTCGCCTCCTCCCTCGCGACCGCCGGCCCGCCGATGGTGTGGAGCTTCCTGATCGCCGGGGTCGGCCAGTTGCTGGTGGCGCTGGTGTTCAGCGAGGTGGTCGCCCAGTTCCCGGTGGCGGGCGGGGTGTACCCGTGGTCGCGCCGGCTCTGGGGCCGCACCTGGGGCTGGCTGACCGGCTGGGTGTACCTGCTGGCGCTGATGTCCACCATCGCGGCGGTCTCCTACGGCGCCGGCCCGTACGTGGCCGCGCTGCTGGGCGTCGAACCGAGCACCGCGACGACCGTCTGGTGCGCGCTCGGCCTGCTGCTGCTCGCCACCGTGATCAACCTGGGCGGCACCAAGGTGCTGTCGGCGGCGGCCGTGTTCGGCTTCGCCGCCGAGCTGCTGGGCGCTCTGGCGGTCGGCGCCTGGCTGCTGCTGACCCACCGCTACCACGGCCTCGGCGTGGTCTTCGACCGCTTCGGCGCGGGCGACGGCGGCTCGTACACCGACGCCTTCCTGGCTGCCGGACTGATCGCGGTCTTCCTCTTCTTCGGCTTCGAGGCGTGCGGCGACGTCGCCGAGGAGGTGCCGAACCCCGGTCGACAGATCCCCAAGTCGATGCGGCGCACCCTCTACGTCGGCGGCGCGGCGGCGATCGGCGTCAGCCTGGCGCTGGTGATGTCCATCCAGGACATCGGCGCGGTGGTCTCCGGCGACGACAAGGACCCGGTGGCCTCGGTGCTGCACGACGCGTTCGGCGCCACCGGCGCCCGGGTGGTGATCGGCGTGGTGCTGATCTCCTTCCTGTCCTGCGTGCTGAGCCTCCAGGCGGCGGCGAGCCGGCTGGCGTACTCCTTCGCCCGGGACCGGATGATCGTGGGCAGCCGGCTGCTCGCCACCGTCTCGGACCGCCTGCGGGTGCCGCCGTACGCACTGCTGCTCGCGGCGGCAGTGCCGGGCGTGATCATCGTCGGCGCCTCGGCGCTCTCCGAGGGCGCCCTGACGAAGATCATCTCCTTCTCCAGCATCGGCATCTACCTGGCCTTCCAGATGGTGGTGCTGGCCGCCCTGCGCGCCCGGCTGCGCGGCTGGCGCCCGAGCGGGGACTTCCGGCTCGGGCGCTGGGGCCTGGCGGTGAACATCGGCGCGCTGGTGTACGGGCTCGCCGCGATCGTCAACATCTGCTGGGGCCGCACCCCGGACGCCGCCTGGTACGACGACTACCTCGTGCTGCTCTCGGCCGTGGCGGTGCTCGCGGCCGGCGGGCTCTACCTGCTGCTGGCCCGCCCGCACCTGCGCAGCGACGCCCCGTCCGGCGACGCGACGGCCCCCGCCGGGGACGCCTGATGGCCCTCACCCCTGGAGGAATCCCCGTCGCCGCCTCCGGCCGCGCCCCGGACGACGGGCACCCCGAAGGCGCGCCATGAGCCAGGAGTCATGAACCCGGAGTCACGGAACCGGAGTTACGAAACCGGAGCCACGAGCCCGGAGCCACGGAACCGGAGCCGCGAAACCGGCCCGCGTCCGGCTTGTCCAGAGCCGGGCGCGGGCCGTCGGTCCCCACCCGGTGCCGATGCCCTCAGCGCCGGGTGGAGTACTCACGTGCGGTGCGGTCAGACCGCGACCGCCTCCGCCATCTCCTCCTCGGCCTCCACCGGGCTCTCCACCGCCCGGCGCCCGCGCTCCTCGTGGAGCGCGGCGGCCACCAGTGCGGCCCCGCCCAGCAGCAGCCAGACCACCAGGGTCACGACGTGCCCGCCGAGGCCCGCGCCGCCGTCGAAGTACAGGATGCTGCGCGCGCCCTCCAGGAAGCCGGCGCCGGTCCAGAAGCCGTGCAGCGCGCCGAAGAAGCCGTTCTGCAGCTCGGGCCGGAAGATGCCGCCGGAGCTGGTGAAGTTCAGCATCACGAACAGCACCATCAGGGCCAGGGTCGTCCACTTCTTCAGGAAGCTGTGCAGGCCGATGCCGATCAGGACGATGCCCGCCGAGTAGAGCCAGCCGAGCGCCCACACCGCGGCCAGGTCGTGGTCGACCACATGGAAGACCGGTCCGGCGGTGACGATCCCGATCACGCTCACCACCAGCGACACCGCCACGCCGACCAGCGCCCGGATCCGCATGCTCAGCCCGGCGCCGGCCGCGCCGATCACGGCGACGCTGGCGTAGGAGCCGATGCTCAGCGCGACCAGCAGGAAGAACAGGCCCTGGCCGGTCGGGTCGCCCTCGGCCGGGGTGGTGAGGTCGGTGACGTGCAGCGGCACGCCCTGCCGGTCGGTGACGTTGCTGAACACCGCCGTGGCGGCCACCGCCGAGGTGTCCGAGTTCCCCTTGGCGACGAGCAGTTCGGGGCTCCTGGCGTCCGGGAGGAAGGCCCCCACCAGGTCGCGGTCGCGCAGCTGCTGCTCGGCGGTCACCCGGTCGGGCAGGGTGCGGACGTCGACCGCCGCCCCGGCCTTGGTCTGGATCGCCTGTGCCAGGCCCTGCGCCTGCGGGGTGGTGCCGACCACGGCGACCTTCAGGTGGTGCGGCTCGGGCTGGTGGAAGGCGCCCTGGTAGGCGAGCGCCATGCCGAGGCACATCAGCAGCGGGGTGATCAGGTGGACGGCGAGGTGCTTGAGCGAGTGCCCCAGGGCGGGCGCTGCGGCGGGGGTCTGGGGTGTGCTCATGGCGTTCGTACCGTCCTCCGGTGGCGTCGAGTGGAGATGAGTGGCAAATGCAACCGTCAAGGGTGTCGCATGCACCCACACCAGGTGGTAAATGCAACCATCTATGGATGTAGCTTACAACTATCTGACGCCGATCGAAAGCCGCCCGCCCCAGCGGGGCCACGGCCGAACGCTCAGGACAGCTCGAACACGCCGTACGAGAAGCCGTCCGCCCGCAGCTCCCCGTCCGCCACCCGCACGCCCCGCACCTCCAGCGGGCACACCCCGCCGTGCTCCAGCCGCACCACCCCCGGCTCCCGGCGCGGGTTCACCGCCACCAGGTACCGTCCGGCCCGGGTGTACACCAGCGGGTACCCGGCGTGCCGGACCTCCACCCCGCCGGAGGCGCCCAGCCCCGGATGCGCCCGGCGCAGCGCGATCAGCCGCCGGACGGTGTGCAGCAGCGAGGTCGGATCGACCCGCTGCGACAGCACGTCCGGGCGCCCCGGGTCCGGGTCGACGGGCAGGTAGAGGCGCTCGGGCGGCGCGCTGGAGAAGCCCGCCGCCGGCCCGGGCTCCCACTGCATCGGGGTCCGCGAGCCGGCCCGGTTGTACCGCGGGCCGAGCACGCTGCCCTCGACGTCGGGCAGTCCGGGCAGGTAGCGCATGCCGATCTCGTCGCCGTAGTAGACGGCCGGCAGGGTGGGCCAGGTGAACAGGAACGCGAAGGCGGCAGCCAGTTGCTCGTCGGTGCGCGGGCCGGTGGCCAGCCGGGAGAAGTCGTGGTTGGCGGTGGGCAGGGCGATGTGGCCGACGCCCTCGGTCGCTTCGGCGGCGGCGCGCCAGGCGTCCAGGAACACCTGCGGGGTGCCTCGCCCCTCGGCCTCGAAGTAGCACGGGCCCTGCTGCCAGAACTCCTCGACCGTGCCGGCGCCGTTGTTCCACAGCGAGCGCAGCGGCAGGCCGCGGTCGGCGCCGCCGAACTGCAGGAAGAAGTCCGCGTGGAAGCCCGCCGCGACGGCGGCCGCCGGATCGCCCCACTCGGCGAACAGCGCGGCCTGCGGGTGGGCGCGGTCCAGCCAGGCCCGCAGCCCGGTCCACAGCTTGGCGGTCTCCACCAGGCCCGGGTCGTCCTTGACCAGCGAGGACGCCATGTCGACCCGGAAGCCGGCCAGGCCGAGGCCGAGCCAGTGCGCCATGACGTCGCGCAGGGCCGCCCGGTTGGCGCGCGGACCCTCGGCGTCCACCGGCTGGCGCCAGGGCTCCACGGAACTGGGGCGCGCGTAGCCGAAGTTGAGCGCGGGCTGGCAGTCGAAGAAGTTCGGCCGGTACCAGCCGGGGCGGCTGCCGGGCGAGGCGACGAAGCCGTCCACCCGCTGGTCGGACCAGATGTACCGGTGGTCGGCCGGGTCCTCGGCGGCGGCCAGGAACCAGGGGTGGCGGTCGGAGGTGTGGCCGGCGACCAGGTCGAGCAGGATCCGGATGCCCTTGCGGCGGGCGGCCTCGACCAGCGCGACCAGGTCCTCGGTGCCGCCGTAGCGCGGGGCCGGGGCGAGGTAGTCGACGACGTCGTAGCCGGCGTCGCGGAACGGGGAGGCGAAGCAGGGGTTGAGCCAGACGGTGTCGACGCCGAGCCAGGCGAGGTGGTCGAGGTGCGCGGCGATGCCGGCGAAGTCGCCGATGCCGTCGCCGTCGGAGTCCGCGAAGCTCTGCGGGTAGATCTGGTACAGGACGGCGTCGGCCAGCCAGTCGGGGCCGGGGCGGGGCGAGGTCATGGGGGTGGGTCCTCCTGCCGGATCCGGGGGCCGGGGCCAGGGCTGGGGCCGAGGCTGGGGCTGGGGCTGGGGAGCACGATTCTCGCCCATCCCCGGCCGTCCCGACAGCCCACCGACCGGCCGTCCCTACTACCCGCCGACGGCCGTCCCGACAGTCCCGACAGTCCGCCGACCGCCGCCCCGGCACCCCGCCACCCGCCGGCCCCTCAGGCCCGGGCCACCGCGCACGCCGCGGTGAACGCCCGGGCCCGCCGGGTGATCTCCGCCCAGTCCCCCGCCGCGACCGCGTCCGGCGGCACCACGTCCGTGCCCGCGCAGACCGCGAGCGCGCCGTGCGCCAGGAAGTCGGCGGCGTTGCCCGCGTTCACCCCGCCGGAGGCCACCAGCGGGACGTCCGGGTACGGGCCGCGCAGGTCCTTGAAGTAGCCGGGGCCGAACGCCCGGGCCGGGAAGATCTTCACGGCGGCGGCCCCGAGGTCCACCGCCCGGGCCACCTCGGTCGGGGTGAGCGCCCCGAGCACCACCGGCACCCCGGCGGCCCGGGCGGCCTGCGCCACCTCGGGCCGGCAGCCGGGGGTGACCAGGAAGGACGCCCCGCTCGCGACCCCGCGCTCGGCCTGCTCGGCGGTCAGCACGGTGCCCACGCCGACCCGCCAGCCCGCGTCCGCGGCACGCCGCAGGTGCGTCGTCACCTCCGGTGTGGTGTAGGTGAATTCGGTCCAGTTGATGCCGCCGTCGGCGAGCGCGGCGCACAGCGCGGCCGCGTCCGGGATCCGGGGCGCGCGGACCACGGCGATCACCGGGTCGTCCCGCAGGTCGGCGAGGGGGTTCACGGAGGGGGGATTCACAGGGATCTGGTTCCTCGGTCGGTGCGGCGCAGGGCGCGCCCGGGCCGGGCGCCCGTGGTGCGGCCCTGCCGGACGACGGCGGTGCCGTTGACGTACACGTGCTGGACGCCCTCGGCGGGCAGCCGGGGGTGCTCGAAGGTGGCGGCGTCCCGGACCTTCTCGGGGTCGAGGAGCACCAGGTCGGCGTGGTGGCCGGGGGCGATCAGGCCGCGCCGGTGCAGCCCGAGCCGGGCGGCGGGCCGGCCGGTCATCCGGGCGATGGCCTCCTCCAGCGTCAGCACGCCCAACTCCCGGCTGTAGTGGCCGAGGTAGCGGGGGAAGGTGCCCCAGGCGCGCGGGTGCGGCCGGGCACCGACCAGCAGCCCGTCGCTGCCGACGGTGTGCGCCGGGTGGCGCATGATCGCCCGGACGTTCTCCTCGTGCCCGACGTGCTGGAGGATCGTGGTGGCCAGTTCGTCGCGGCGCAGCAGGTCGAGGAAGACCTCCGTCCCGCTGCGGCCCTGCTCGGCGGCGAGTTCGGCGACGGTCCGGCCGACCGTCCGTGCCAGCTCGGCCGTCCGGACGCCGGAGATCTGGATCGTCGCCCAGTCGGTGACGACGCCGTGGCAGCCGTCGCTGCCCTTCTCCTCCACCTCGTACCGGATCCGCTCGCGGGCGGCCGGGTCGGCGAGCCGGGTGAGGGTCGCTTCCGGGCCGCCCTCGGTGGCCCAACTGGGCAGCAGGGCGGCCAGGGTGGTGGAGCCGGGCAGGTAGGGGTAGCTGTCCAGGGTGAGGTCGACGCCGTCGGCGAGTGCCTGGTCGACCAGTTCCAGCAGTTCGCCGGCCCGGCCCCGGTTGACGCCGAAGTTCATCGTGGCGTGGGTCAGGTGCAGCGCGCAGCCGGTCCGCCGGGCGATCTCCACCATTTCCGCGTAGCCCTCCAATGCGCCCTCGCCGTACGAGCGTTGGTGCGGGGCGTGGAAGCCGCCGTAGGCCGCGACCACGGTGCACAGCTCGACCAGTTCGGCGGTGTCCGCGTACATCCCGGGGGTGTAGCTGAGGCCGCTGGACATGCCGACCGCGCCGTCCAGCAGGCCCTGCGCCAACTCCTGGCGCATCCGGTCGAGTTCGGCCGGGGTGGGCGGCCGGTTGGCCCAGCCCATGGCGAGCATCCGCAGCGAGCCGTGCGGGACGAGGTAGCAGGCGTTGACGGCGACGCCGGTGCGGTCGATCCGGTCCAGGTAGCCGGCGACGCCGCGCCAGTCCCAGTCGAAGGCCTCCGGATCGCCGTTCCAGCCGGCCAGTTGGCGGCGCAGCGCGGGCAGGGTGGTGTCGTCCACCGGGGCGTAGGACAGGCCGTCCTGGCCGAGGACCTCGCAGGTGACGCCCTGGGTGACCTTGGCCGGGTGCTCGGGTTCGAGCAGCAGGGCGAGGTCGGAGTGGGCGTGCATGTCGATGAAGCCGGGGGCGAGGACCAGCCCGTCGGCGTCCACCACCGTCGGCGCGTCGAGGCCGGGGCCGATCCCGGCGATCAGCCCGTCGGTGATCCGCACGTCCGCCCGGTAGCGGTCCGCGCCGGTGCCGTCGACGACGGTGGCGCCCCGGAAGACGGTGTCGGGCGTTCTGCCGCCCGCCATCAGAAGAACGTCCTGACCAGCCCGGTGACCTTCGGCTCGGCCGCGTCGGCGGAGTCGAGCACCGGGATCGCGGTCCACTTGTCGAAGGCCGTGCACGGGTGGGAGACGCCGAGTCGCAGCACCGCGCCGATCGGGGCGAGGTCGCCCGCGTCGCGCAGGAAGGCGTGCTGGTCGTTGAGTGCGGTGATCCGGGCCGCAGTGCCGGTCAACTCGGCGCCGCCGCGCACGTGTTGCGGCTCGGGCAGGCCCTCGTCGAAGGGCAGGTCGCGCTTGCCGGCGTCCAGCAGGGCCAGTTGCGGCTCGGGCCGGGACACCACCCGGGCCCAGCCGTGCAGCGCGCTGCGGAACGGCGTGGCGCCGGCGCCCCGGACCAGCGGCGAGATGCCCCGGTAGAAGCCGTCGTCGTGGGCGATGTACGCGCCCGAGCGCAGGACCACGAGGGCTTCCGGCAGGCTTGCGAGTTCCTCGACGACCAGGTCGAAGTAGGCGCTGCCGCCGGCCGTCACGATCGGCCGGGCGTCGTCCGGGTAGGCGCGGGCGAGCCGGCCGTGCAGGTCGGCGAGCGCCTTGAGGTAGCCGCGGACGGTGGCCAGCCCGTCGGCGGTGGCGTCGTGGGCGAGCGCGCCCTCGTAGCCGCCGACGCCCGCGAGGCGCAGGGTGGGGGCGCGCAGCACGGCGGCGGCGATCTCGACGGCCGCGTCGACGCCGCGGGCGCCGGTGCGCCCGCCGGGGCCGCCGAGTTCGACCAGGACCTCGACGGGCCGCTGGGCCCCGGCGGCGCGCAGCGCCTCGTCCATCAGCCGGACGCTCTCGGTGGAGTCCACCCAGGAGACGAAGGCGAACGCCGGGTCGGCGGCCAGTTCGGCGGCGAGCCAGGCCAGTCCGGCCGGGTCGAGCAGGGTGTTGGCGAGCAGGATCCGCTCGACTCCGAAGGCCCGGGCGACACGCACCTGCGGCAGGTTGGCGAGGGTGATGCCGTGGCTGCCGGCGGCGAGCTGCGCCTGCCAGAGGGCGGGCGCCATGGTGGTCTTGCCGTGCGGCACGAGCGCGACCCCGGCCTTGGCGCACCAGTCGGCCATGGTGCGCAGGTTGTGGTCGAGCGCGGCGCCGTCCAGGGTGAGCAGCGGGGTGCCGAGCCCGGTGAGGGTGGGTCCGGTGGCCAGCCAGTCGCGGACGGAGTGCCCCCAGGCCTCCGGCGGGGCGGCCTTGAACCGCCAGTCGAGCGTCTCGTCGGCGAGGGCCGCCACCGCGCCGTCGTCGATGCCCGGCCCGGTGCCGATGCTTGCGAAGGTCTGCTCCACCGTCTTCCTCCATCTGCCGTGTTGCAACATGTGCAATGAGGGTTGCACATGTTGGCATGACGGTTCTAGCATCGGCGCCGGATCACGGTCAACGGAACGGCCGCCGCAGACGGAGGAGCCCAGCAGATGCCGCGACAGGACACCCCGGGCCCGGCCCGCCCCGGTCCTTCCCCGACGGCCGTGTGCGTGGGCGAGTCCATGGCGGTGCTGCTGCCGGACCGGCCGGGCCCGCTGGAGGCCGTGGAGAACTTCCGGCTGTCGGTCGGCGGCGCGGAGTCCAACGTGGCCGGCGCACTGGCCGCGCTCGGCGTGCCGACCGCCTGGATCAGCCGGGTCGGCGACGACGGCTTCGGCCGCCGGCTGCTCGCCGAGGTCGCCGCCCGCGGCGTGGACGTCTCGGCGGTCGCCGTCGACCCGCACCGCCCCACCGGCCTGTACCTCAAGGAGGTCGGCGGCGCCACCGGCCACCACCACGACCTCGGCCCCGGCCGCAGCCGGCTGCACTACCACCGGCGCGGCTCCGCGGCCGCCGCGCTCTCCCCCGCCCTGCTGGCCGACCCGGCGGCCGTCCGGCTGCTGTCCGGCGCCCGCCTGCTGCACCTGTCCGGCATCACCGCCGCGCTCTCCGACGACTGCCTGGCGCTGCTGCGCGCCCTGCTCGCCGACCGCCGCCCGGAGCGGACCGTCAGCTTCGACCTCAACTGGCGCCCCGCACTCTGGCACGACCGCGACCCGGCCGTCCTGCCGCCGCTGCTGGACGCCGCCGACCTGCTGCTGATCGGCGCCGACGAGGCCGAGGCCGCGTTCGGCACCGGGGAGCCGGTCGCGCTGCGCCGCCGCTTCGCCTCCCCGGCCACCGTGGTGGTCAAGGACGCCGCCCGGCTGGTCACCGCCCTGGAGCGGGACGGCACGTCGGTGAGCGAACCGGCCCTGGCCGTCGAGGTGGTCGAGGCCACCGGCGCGGGCGACGCCTTCGCCGCCGGCTACCTGGCCGGCACCGTCCGCGGTTTGGACCAGCGCCGCCGGCTGCGGCTCGGCCACCTGAGCGCCGCCTGCGCGCTGACCGCCCACGGCGACCAGGCCGAACTGCCGCCCGCCGCCGTGGTGGCCGCGCTGCTCGACGCCTCGCCCGCCGACTGGGCCGCCACCCGGGTCTCGGTGGAGGGCATCACCGGCCCGGCCGTCCCCGCGGACCGGTCCCGCGACACCCGGCGGGCCCGGGCACAATGAGCACCAACCCGAGCCCGAACGACCCCGGCGGAGCACGATGAGCCAGACCGTCACCCGCGCCCTGCGCCTGCTCGCCGAACTCGGCGAGGGCGAGCGCTCCCTCGACCAGCTGGCCGAGGTGCTCGGCGTCCACAAGACGACCGTGCTCCGACTGCTCCAGAGCCTGGAGGAGGAACGGTTCGTCTACCGTGACGCCGCCTACCGCTACCACCTGGGCGCCGGCCTGTTCGCCCTCTCCGGCCTCGCCCTGGAACAGCGCGGCGTCCGCCGGATCGCCGCCCCGCACCTGGCCGAGCTGAACGCCACCACCGGCCAGACCGTGCACCTGGCCGCGTACGAGGGCGGCGAGGTCGTCTACATCGACAAGTTCGACTCCCGGCACCCGGTCAGGATGTACTCCCGGATCGGCCTGCGCGCCGCCCTGCACAGCGCCGCCGTCTCCAAGGTGCTGCTCGCCGACCTGCCGCTGCCCGAACGCCGCCGGGTGGCCGCCGGGATCGACTTCACCCCGCACACCCCGCGCACCCTCAGCACGCCCGAGGCGCTGCTCGCCGAGCTGGAGAAGGTCGCCGTCCAGGGCTGGGCGCAGGACCACGCCGAGCACGAGGCGTTCATCAACTGCGTGGCCGCCCCGATCCGGGACGCCAGCGGCCGGGTCGTCGCCGCCGCGTCCATCTCCGTCCCGGACGTCGTCCTCCCCTACGAGCAGGTGCTGGACCTCCTCCCGCAGCTGCTCGCCACCACCCGCGCCATCTCGGCCGACTGCGGTCGCCCGGACCACAACTGATCAACCGTCAGACCGTAAGGAACCTCATGAACGAGCAGCACCCGACCAACGGCAAGACCGAGATCCGCACCGACGGCGCCCCCGCCCCCGCCTGGATGTTCTCCCAGGGCGTCCGCAAGGGCCCGATCCTCCAGGTCTCCGGCCAGGGCCCGCAGGACCCGGCGACCGGCGAGTACCTGTACCACGGCGACGTGAAGGCGCAGACCCGGCGCACGCTGGAGAACGTCAAGGCGATCGTCGAGGCCGGCGGCGCCACCATCGAGGACGTGGTGATGTTCCGGGTCTACCTCACCAAGCGGGCGGACTTCCCGCTGATGAACGAGGTGTACGCCGAGTTCATCGACGAGAACATCAAGCCCGGCGGCGTGAAGCCCTGCCGCACCACGATCTTCGTCGAGCTGCCGCAGGAGCCGATGCTGGTCGAGATCGACGCCCAGGCCGTCGTCGCCTGAAACACCGTCGAGCAGCCCGACCACCGCAAGGGCCCGGACGCACGCCAGGCGTCCGGGCCCTGTGCCGTCCCCTCGTTCACCTCCCCGCGGGCACGCCCTGCTCGGCCGGAGCTCACCGCCCCACGGGCACACCCTGCTCGGCCGGGGCACCCGAGCGCGCCACGACCCGCCCCTCGCCCGCCGCGCCGCGCCGGTCCAGCGCCGCCGCGAACACCGTCACCCCGAGGGCGACCGCGGTGAGCAGCCCGCCCACCCAGTTCGGCGCGTCGTAGCCGAGGCCGCCGGAGATGACCAGTCCGCCGAGCCAGGCGGCCAGCGCGTTGCCCAGGTTGAACGCGGCGATGTTGGCGGCCGAGGCCAGCGTCGGCGCGCCCGCCGCCTGGTCCATGACCCGTTTCTGCAGCGGCGCGACGGTCGCGAAGCCGAACAGCCCGATCAGCGGGATGAGGACGATCGCGGCCGGCTTGCTGTGCGCGGCGAAGGTGAAGGCGAACAGCAGCACCGCGAGCACCGCGAGGATCACGGTGAGGCTGCGCATCAGCGCGCGGTCGGCGAACCAGCCGCCCAGCAGGTTGCCGACGAACAGGCCGACGCCGAACAGGAAGAGCAGCCAGGTGACGCTGCTCGGGGCGAAGCCCGCCAGTTCGGTCATCATCGGCGTGATGTAGGTGAACATCGCGAAGATGCCGCCCCAGCCGAGCACGGTCATGGCGAGCGCGAGCCAGAGCCGCAGGGTCCGGAAGACGGCCAGTTCGGGGCCGAGACGGGCGGCGCCGGTCCGCGGCTGGACGGGCACCAGCGCCGCGATTCCGGCGAGGCCGAGCAGGCCGAGCCCGGCGACGACGTAGAACGTGGAGCGCCAGCCGAAGTGCTGGCCGAGCAGGGTGCCCATCGGGACGCCCAGCACGTTGGCGGCGGTGAGGCCGGTGAACATCAGGGCGATGGCGCCGGCCCGCTTGTGCGGGGCGACCAGGTCGGCGGCGACGACCGAGCCGATGCCGAAGAACGCGCCGTGCGCGAAGGCGCTGACGATCCGCCCGACCATCAGCAGCCCGAAGGCGGGGGCGACGGCCGCGATCAGGTTGCCCACCACGAACAGGCCCATCAGCGTCAGCAGCATGCCCTTGCGGGGGGCGCGGGTGCCGAGGATGGTGAGCAGCGGGCCGCCGACCACGACGCCGAGCGCGTAGCCGGAGATCAGCAGACCGGCGGTGGGGATGGCGACCGAGAAGTCGCCGGCGACCTCGGGCAGCAGGCCCATGATCACGAACTCGGTGGTGCCGATACCGAAGGCGCTGATCGCCAGCGCCAGGAGCGCGAGGGGCATGAGGGACCGCTTTCCAGAGAGAACCGTTGCGCATGCAACTACCAGCGTCGACAATACGAGACATTCGCAGGTACTTGCAAGCGCTTTCTATCCCCGACGGCAGCGACCCCGACCACGCCACTTGCCACACCCCCGAGCGGAGATTAGGTTAGGCTCACCTAACTAACTGGAGGTCCGTCATGAGCCTGCCCGCCGGCGACGCCGAGGTGCCCGAACCCACCACCGCCGAGCGGGTCCAGAGCCTGCTCAGCGCGACCTCCTCGCTCACCGTCCGCGCCTGCGGCGAGCACCACGACCTCGACACCCCGGTCTCCGTCCACGGCTCCCGGCTGCGCCTGCGCGCCCCGCTGGGCGACCCGCTCGCCACCGCCGCCGCCCGCGCCACCGACGGACTCGCCGTCGTCCTGGACGTCACCGACATCTCCCCCGTCGCCGTCCGCGACCGGATCCGCGCCCGCCTCACCCTGGCCGGCCGACTGCACCTGGCCCACCTCGCCGACGACGGCCTCAGCGTCCACCTGCGCGTGGACGTCGCCCACGCCGTCCTCTCCACCCCGTACGGCACCGGCGCACTCACCGCCGGCGACCTCGCCCACGCCGCACCCGACCCGCTGGCCCGCTACGAGGCCGCCATGCTCACCCACCTCGCCGACGACCACGCCGACGCCCTCGCCGTCCTCACCCGGCTGCTCGACCCGGACCTGCTCGCCCAGCACCCGGAGGTCCGCCCGCTCGCCCTGGACCGCCACGGCCTGGTCCTGCGCCTGGACCACCCGCACGGCCACCGCGACGTCCGCCTGGTCTTCCCCGAACCGGCCGCCGACACCGAGGACTTCGGGCAGCGGATGCACGAGCTGCTGACCGCCGCCCAGCACGGGCTGCCCGCCCACCGGATCTGAACCGGCCCACCAACGCGCCTGACGTATCGTCAACTTGCCCCGAGGGCACCCGAAAAGGTCCGGAAACGACAGCGGCCGGCCCGGCTCGTGAGAGAAGTCTCGCGAGCCGGGCCGGCCTGGGCGTGTCCCGCGCCCATGTCCACTGCTGCGGCGATCACCCGGTCGAGCGGTCACCCGACATGACCATCCCGGGTGGTCGATTCGCCCCGTAGCAGCGGTGGTTCCTCACCCGACGCATCCGACACATCCGGTGCATCCGGTGCATCCGGTGCATCCGGCACGGGTCAGAGCGCGACGCCGTGGGCCCGCAGGTAGGCGACCGGGTTGATGTCCGAGCCGTACTCCGAGCCGTTGCGGATCTCGAAGTGCAGGTGCGGGCCGGTCACGTTGCCGGTCGCGCCGGAGAGGCCGATCTGCTGTCCGGCCTTGACGGCCTGACCGATCTTCACACCGATCGAGGAGAGGTGCGCGTACTCGGCGAAGTGGCCGTCGGCGAGCTTGATCTCGACCTCGTTGCCGTAGGCGCCGCCGTTGCCGGCCTTCACCACGACGCCGTTGCCGACGGCGCGCAGCGGGGTGCCGGTGGAGGCGACGAAGTCCTGGCCGGTGTGGTGGCCGGAGGCCCACATCGAGCCGGCCACGCCGTAGGCGGTGCCCAGCTTCGGGCTGGCCAGCGGGGCGACGAAGGCCGAGGCGGCGGCGACCGGCACGGCGGTGACCGCGGTGGTCGGCGCGGCGGTCTGCAGCTGGGTCTGGAGCTGGGCGGACGGCTTGGCCGCCTCGGTCCGGACCTCCAGCTGGGCCTGCGGCTTGGCGGCGGTGGTGGCCGGCGCGGCGTCCTGGGCGGACGGCTGGGCGGGCTTCGCCGGGGCGGCGGGCTTGGCCGGGGCGGCCGGGCCGGCGATCACGAGCTGCTGACCGGGGAAGATCAGGTCCGGGTTGCCGCCGACGACCTCGCGGTTGTGGTCGTACAGCGCCTGCCAGCCGCCCTCGACGTGCTGGGCGTCGGCGATCCGGGACAGGGTGTCGCCGCTGACGACGCGGTAGCTCTCCTGCGACGGGGCCTGGGCCTGGTCGGCGGGAGCGGCGGCCGGGGCGGCGGTGACGGCGGCGGCCGGCGCGGGGTAGGCCTGGGCGCTCATCGCGGTGACGAGCGGCAGGGCGAAGGAGACACCGGTGACGGCGGTGGCGATCCCGATGCGGGCGGCGCGGGGCAGGGCGATACGACGAGCCTGTGCAGGCATGGAATTTTCCTCTCCGACGCCTGCGAGGTGAGCTGTCGGGTTCGGGCTGGAGTTGCCCGGCCGCACATGCGGCTTCACCCCTAGCCGGCCCTGGATCCGGGTACGCGAAAGCGTGCCGTTTCCGGTCCGGCGACTTACCTGTGGGTCCCCCGCTCCTGCCGTACAGAGTTCGGTGCGAGCCACCGGGCAGCGGCAGGATTCGGCGTTCCACCCGGTGGATCCGTCCGGACTGGCCGGGCGGTCGCTGAACTAAAACCCATCCGTTCGGGTGAAGCAATGTCGATCACTTGAACCGGCAACAACCCCCCGAGCTGCGGTGACCCTCCGAATGATCGGCTGCACCGTACGTGCACAATCCATTCACCCGGCGCCACTGATCCACGACGCTGCGCCGATTCCGCCACCGCTGCGCACCCACCCGCTCACGCACCGCGCACCCACCGACACACCCCCCGGTGACCCTTGTCACGTACGCCCCACGGGCGCAGGATCGGCCCGTGGCCACCTCCGAAGCAGGAACACTGCGCCTGGGCACCTCGCGGGGACGCTGGGTCCTCCTCGCGACGGTGCTCGGCTCCAGCATGGCGATGCTCGACGGCACCGTGGTGAACGTCGCGCTGCCCCGCATCGGCACCGATCTCGGCGCCTCCCTCGCGTCCCTGCAGTGGACGCTCAACGCCTATCTGCTCACCCTGGCCGGACTGATCCTGCTCGGCGGCGCGCTCGGCGACCGGTACGGCCGGCGCCGGGTCTTCCTGATCGGCGTGCTCTGGTTCGCCGCCGCCTCCGCGGCCTGCGCCGCCGCCCCCACCATCCACGTGCTGATCGCCGCCCGCGCCGTCCAGGGCATCGGCGGGGCGCTGCTCACCCCCGGCTCGCTCGCCATGCTGCAAGCCGTCTTCCACCCGGACGACCGCTCGGCGGCGGTCGGCCTGTGGTCGGGCCTCGGCGGGGTGTCGGCCGCGGTCGGCCCCTTCCTCGGCGGCTGGCTGGTGGACGGCCCCGGCTGGCGGTGGATCTTCCTGCTGAACCTGCCGCTCGCGGCCGCCGTGGTCGCGGTCACCTCCCGGTTCGTCCCCGAGAGCCGGAACGAGAGCGCCGTCGGCCGCTTCGACGTGCTCGGCGCGCTGCTCGCCGCGCTCGCCCTCGGCGCGATCACCTACGCGCTGACCGCCGCCGGAGAGGGCCTGTCCCCCGCGGTCTGGCTCACCGGCGCGATCGGCCTGCTGCTCGGCGCGGCCTTCATCGCGGTCGAGCGCCGCGCCGCCGAGCCGATGCTGCCGCTCGGCCTCTTCTCCTCCCGGCTGTTCACCGCCGTCAACCTGGTCACCCTCTGCGTCTACGCGGCGTTCAGCGGGGTGTTCTTCCTGCTGGTGGTGCAGTTGCAGATCGTCTCCGGCTTCTCCCCGCTGGTCTCCGGCCTCGCCCTGGTCCCGATCACCGTGCTGATGCTGACCCTGTCGGCGCGCGCCGGGCGGCTGGGCAAGCGGATCGGCCCCCGGATCCCGCTCACCGTCGGTCCGCTGCTGTGCGCCGCCGGGGTGCTGCTGATGCTGCGCACCGGCCCCGGCTCCTCCTACTGGGCGGACGTGCTGCCCGCCGTCACGGTGCTGGGCTGCGGGATGACCCTGCTGGTCGCGCCGCTGACGGCGACGGTGCTGGCCGCCGTCGAGGTCCGGCACGCGGGCATCGCCAGCGGCGTCAACAACGCCGCCGCCCGCGCGGCCGGGCTGCTCGCGGTCGCCGCGCTGCCCTCGCTCGCCGGGCTGAGCGGCGACGCCTACCGGGTGCCGTCCGCGGTGGACTCCGCCTTCCGCACCGCGATGCTGATCTGCGCCGGGCTGCTGGTCACCGGCGGGCTGACGGCCTTCGCCACCGTCCGCGGCAACGTGCTCGCGCCGGTGGACCGCCCGGTGGCCGAGCCGGACTGCGAGTGGGCCTGCGGCACCACCCCACCACTCGACCCGGGCCACGTCCACACGGACGAGGGCCCCGCCACCGGATCGGCGGCAGGGCCCTCAGCCGGCTGACGAATCGTCAGGAAGTACTGCCCGTCAGAGAATGTCGGCCGGCGCGTACTTGGCGGCCTCCGGGTAGGCGGCGGCGACGGCCTCCACCTGGCGGACCACCTCGGCGACCTGGGCGCCGGCCGCACCGGTGAAGGAGAGCCGGTCGGCCAGCAGCGCGTCCAGCCCGGCCCGGTCCAGCGGGATCCGCTCGTCGGCGGCCAACCGGTCCAGCAGCTCGTTCTCGCGGGCGCCCGCACGCATCGCCAGCGCGGAGGCGACGGCGTGCTCCTTGATGACCTCGTGCCCGGTCTCCCGGCCGACGCCCGCGCGCACCGCGCCCATCAGCACCTTGGTGGTGGCGAGGAACGGCAGGTAGCGGTCCAGCTCGGCCTCGATCACGGCGGGGAAGGCGCCGAACTCGTCGAGGACGGTCAGGAAGGTCTCCAGCAGGCCGTCGAAGGCGAAGAAGGCGTCCGGCAGCGCGACCCGGCGCACCACCGAGCAGGAGACGTCACCCTCGTTCCACTGGTCGCCGGCCAGCTCGCCGGTCATCGAGGCGTAGCCGCGCAGGATGACGGCCAGGCCGTTGACGCGCTCGCAGGAGCGGGTGTTCATCTTGTGCGGCATCGCCGAGGAGCCGACCTGGCCCTCCTTGAAGCCCTCCGTCACCAGCTCGTGGCCGGCCATCAGACGGATGGTCTTGGCCAGGCTGGACGGCGCGGCGGCCAGCTGGACGAGGGCGGTGAGCACCTCGAAGTCCAGCGAGCGCGGGTAGACCTGGCCGACGCTGATGAACACGTTGTCGAAGCCGAGGTGCCCGGCGACCCGGCGCTCCAGCTCGGCGAGCTTGTCGGTGTCGCCACCGAGCAGGTCCAGCATGTCCTGGGCGGTACCGACCGGGCCCTTGATCCCGCGCAGCGGGTAGCGGGCGATCAGCTCCTCCAGGCGGCGGAAGGCGACCAGCAGCTCGTCGGTGATCGACGCGAAGCGCTTGCCCAGGGTGGTGGCCTGCGCGGCCACGTTGTGCGAGCGGCCGGCCATGACCAGCTCGGAGTGCTGGGCGGCCAGGCGGGCCAGCCGGACCAGCACGGCCACCGTACGGTCGCGCACGTG
The DNA here is from genome assembly GCF_042720685.1 of Kitasatospora sp. NPDC058492. Classification (NCBI taxonomy): domain Bacteria; kingdom Bacillati; phylum Actinomycetota; class Actinomycetes; order Kitasatosporales; family Streptomycetaceae; genus Kitasatospora; species Kitasatospora sp. NPDC058492. Next base: position 34,674 of record NZ_JBHXMU010000021.1, on the reverse strand, counting down.
CTCCAGCGACTGGCGGATCTGCAGCTGCTCGACGTTCTCGGTCAGATCCCGGGAGGTCATGCCCTTGTGGATCTGCTCGTGGCCGGCGAGTTCGCTGAACTCCTCGATGCGGGCCTTCACGTCGTGGCGGGTGACCCGCTCACGGGCGGCGATCGAGCCGAGGTCGACCTGGTCGATCACCCGCTCGTAGTCGGCGACGGCGTTCGCCGGTACCTCGACACCGAGGTCCTGCTGGGCCTTCAGGACGGCGAGCCACAGGTGGCGCTCAAGGACCACCTTGTGCTCGGGGGACCACAGCTGGGCCAGGGTCGCCGAGGCGTACCGGGAGGCCAGGACATTGGGGATCTGGGGCTTCGCGCTCACGCTTCGCAAGCCTAACAGCCGAGGTCAGCCGGAACGTCGGCGCATCGGGCGGCTACGGCCCGGGCCGGAGCGGACGGCTCCGGCCGGGCCCGCCCGACGGCTCCCGCCGGGCGCGGCGCGGTCCGTTACCGGGCGGCTCACTGCGCGGCTTACTGCGCGGCGCCGGCCCGGCCGGCCAGCACCGGCAGGACCTGCCCGCAGATAGAGTGCAGCGCGATCCGCTGCTCGTCGGTCATCGCCTCGAACGCCTGGTGGGTGCGGGCCATCTCGCCGCGGATGCGGTTCAGGATCTCCCGGCCCTCGTCCGTGATCACGACGATCTTCACCCGGCGGTCGCCGGCGGCGGCCTCCCGGTGGGCCAGGCGCAGCGTCTCCAGCCGGTCCACGATCCCGGTGACGTTGGAGGCGTCACAGCCCAGCCGTCCGGCCAGCGCCCGCATCGGCACCGGCTCCTGTACCGCGCCGAGCGCCTTGGCCTGCGAGGAGGAGAGCCCGTGCCGGGCCGCGGCCGCCGCGAAGTCCTGGAAATACGCGGCGCCGACGGCGGCCAACGCCTCCATCAACTCGGCGTTGGTCGGTACGGTCGTCGTCGCTGTCGAACCCATGGGGTCAGCGTACGGCCGAGTGCTTCAGCAACTCAAGCTTTGACCACGGCAACCGTCGACGGCTTGACCAGAACTGCAGCACCGGCCGGTCGACAGAGCTTCCGGCCGGTCGACAGAGCTTAGAGCACCAGCTGATCGAACAGGTGCCGCAGCTCCGGCTCCGGGTCCGCGGTCAGCCCGGTGTGCACCGGCCCCGGCTGGACGATCGCGCTGCGAGGAGCGGTCAGCCAGCGGAACCGCTGCCCCGGGCTGTCCCCCGCCGCCGGACCGGCCTGCGGGCCCCCGGCGCACACCGCCTCGATCCCGTGCAGCGCCCGCCGCACCCCGTTCACGTCCGCCACCGGGTCGAGCGCCAGCAGCCGGGCCTGGTCCAGGTGCGTGCGCGCGGCCAGGTACCCGTTCTGCCGGCAGTACAGCAGCACCCCGACGTTGACGCACTCGCCGCGTTCCACCCGCGGCACCGCGCGGATCACGGCGTACTCGTAGTCGTGCAGTTCGACGGCGGCCGGCAGCGCGGGCGTCCTCGGCTCGGTCATGCGGGCACCTCCGGCAGCCAGTCGCGCGGACCGGCCAGTCGGCCGGTCAGCTGGGCGCGGTACGCGGCGCGCACCGCCTCGGGCGAGTCGAAGCCTGGCTCGTCCAGCAGCCAGACCTCCGGGATCCTCGCCACCGCGCCCTCGATCGCGGCCTCCGCGAGCGGCGCGAGCGCCTTGTCCGCGGCCGTCAGGTCCGGCCGGGCCCGCAGCAGCGCGTGGTCCGAGGCGTCGTACGGGCGGCGCACCCAGGCGGCGGCGCCCGCCCAGTGATGGTGGAAGATCAGGCTCGCGCCGTGGTCGATCAGCCGCAGCCCGCCGGTCGCCACCAGCAGGTTGGGGTTGCGCCAGGAGCGGTCGACGTTGCCGATCAGCGCGTCGAACCAGAGCACCTGGCCGGCCAGCTCCGGATCCACCTCGAAGCAGAGCGGGTCGAAGTTGAGCGCGCCGCTGACGAAGGCCATCCCGAGGTTGGTCCCGCCACTGGCCCGCATCTGGTCCTGGACCTGCTGGTCCGGCTCGCTGCGGGCCAGCACCGGATCCAGGTCGACCGTCACCAGCTCCGGCACCGGTAGCCCGAGCCGCCGGCCCAACTCCCCGGCCAGCACCTCCGCCACCAACGCCTTCCGGCCCTGCGCCGCACCGACCCATTTCAGCGCGTACAGCCGCCGGTCGTCGGCCTCGACCAGGCCCGGCATCGAGCCGCCTTCTCGCAGTGGCGTCACATAACGGACCGCCGTCACCTCGGGGAGCACGCCCCACAGCCTATCGGTGCCGACCCGTCACCTCTTCCCCTCCGTACGCCCCCCCGTCCCACCCCTCCACCATCCGCCCCACCCCGGTGGCAGCCCCCGCTGCTCCGTGCGAGTGTGGCGGACAGCAATGGGGACCTTCGCGGTTACGACCTGCACGGCAAAGGGATGAGCGATGGAACGACCTCGGATCCTGATCGTGGGCGGTGGCTTCGCCGGCCTGGAGTGCGCCCGCCGACTCGAACGCAAGCTCGCGCCGTCGGAGGCCGAGATCTCGCTGGTCACACCGTTCAGCTACCAGCTCTACCTGCCCCTGCTGCCGCACGTCGCGGCCGGCGTGCTGACCCCGCAGTCGGTCGCGGTCTCCCTGCGCCGCACGCTGCGCCGCACCCACATCGTTCCGGGCGGCGCGATCGGCGTGGACCCGGCCTCCAAGGTGTGCGTGGTCCGCAAGATCACCGACGAGGTGGTGGCGCAGAAGTACGACTACCTGGTCCTCGCCCCCGGCAGCGTCACCCGCACCTTCGACATCCCCGGCCTGACCGACTACGCCCGCGGCATGAAGACGCTCGCCGAGGCGGCCTACGTCCGCGACCACGTGATCGCCCAACTCGACCTCGCCTCGGCCACCTTGGACCAGCGGGAGCGCGAGTCCCGGCTCCAGTTCGTGGTCGTCGGCGGCGGCTACGCGGGCACCGAGACGGCCGCCTGCCTGCAGCGTCTGACCACCGCCGCGTCCCACCGCTATCCGCGCCTGGACACCCGGCAGATCAAGTGGCACCTGATCGACATCGCCCCGAAGCTGATGCCGGAGCTGGGCGACGCGCTGGGCCTGGCCGCTCTGGAGGTGCTGCGCGGCCGCGGCATCGAGGTGTCGCTGGGCGTCTCGGTGGCCGAAGTCGGCGCCGAGTCGGTCAAGTTCACCGACGGCAGGGTGCTGCCCTGCCGCACGCTGATCTGGACCGCCGGGGTGGCCGCGAGCCCGCTGATCGGCACGCTGGACGCGGAGACGGTCCGCGGCCGGCTCGCGGTGACGGCGGAGATGCGGGTGCCGCAGTTCGAGAGCGTGTTCGCGCTGGGCGACGCGGCCGCCGTGCCGGACCTCGCCAAGGGCGACGGCGCGGTCTGCCCGCCGACCGCCCAGCACTCCGCCCGGCAGGGCCGCGTGGTGGCCGACAACGTGATCGCCGCGCTCCGCGACGAGCCTCTGGAGCCCTACTACCACAAGGACTTGGGCCTGGTGGTCGACCTGGGCGGCAAGGACGCGGTGTCCAAGCCGCTCGGCGTGGAGCTGCACGGGGTGCCGGCCCAGCTGGTGGCCCGCGGCTACCACCTGATGGCGATGCGCACCAACGCGGCCAAGTTCCGGGTGGGCGCCAACTGGCTGCTCAACGCGACCGCCGGGGACGACTTCGTCCGGACCGGCTTCCTCGCCCGGCAGCCCGCCCGGATGCGCGATTTCGAGTACACCGACGCCTACTTGACGAAGGATCAGGTTCGGGCGCACGCCCAGGCCCTGCTCGCCAAGGGCTGAGCCACCCGGCGCCCGCCTCCGGAACCGATCCGGAGAACGGGCGCCGAGCGCCACAACGTCACGGCGTCACCGCGCCGCCAGGTACATCCCGCCCGCGTCCTGCCCCGCCGTGTTGCGGCACGCGTAGTCGCCGCTGCTCTGCCCCCACAGCAGGGTCAGGCAGCGCCCGAGCGCCTGCTGCCCGTAGTAGTTGGGGTGCATCGACTCCTGCAGCACGCCCTGCGTGGAGTTGAGGCCGCCGTCCAGGAAGCGTGCCCATTCGCTGGTGGTCGCGGACGGTCCGGCGGTGGCGGTCGGCTGCCGGGTGGCCGTCGAGCAGACCTCACGGCCCTGGAGCATGTCGGAGAGGTCGAGGAACTGGGCACCCTTGGACGCCGCGACCCCGGCCAGCGACTTGGAGATCTGCGGCACCATCGAGTCGCGCGCCCAGTCGGCGTCACCGTCCCAGAACGGGCAGCCACCGGTGTTCGAGCGGGTCCAGCCGCTCTCCGGGTAGCGCATCTCGGCGCTGCGCGGGATCGGCGAGGGGTAGGACTGCAGGACGAGGCGGTAGTCCCCCTGCGCGTAGCCGGCGCCGGCCATCACCGCGCGGATCTCGTCGATCGCCTTGCCGACCCCGGCCATCGCCGTGGGCATCTTCGAGTCGATCGAGGACTGCGCGGAGTCGTGGCAGTAGGAGTACCAGATGAGGTAGTCCTGGACGCAGTTGGAGATGATGCCGCCGAAGCCGAGGTCGTTGCCGCCGATCGACAGCGTGATCAGCTTGACGTTGTTCTGCCGTGCCACGGTGGCGAGTTGGTCGGCCTGCGGGGCCTCGCCCTTGAGCGTCTGGCCGCCGTTGGCGGCGCGGAAGATGTTCGCGGTGACGGCGCCGGAGCAGGCCAGGTTGATCTCGTTCTGCGCGCCGGTGGAGGCGCTGAGCACCTCGGCGACGTCGGAGCGGTCGCAGCCGCTCGCGGCCGTGGGGCCGTAGATCCGGGAGGCGTCGGCGGAACTGCCGTTCCAGGCGCGGTCGGTACCGGCCCGGCTGCCGCTGGTGCCGGCGGCGTTGCCCATCCAGCGGCCGGCCTCGCCGGAGATGTAGCTGTCGCCGAGCGTGACGCTGGCGGTGGGGCCGCCCGGTGCGGCGAGGGGTACGGAGGGGGCCGCGGCGGCCGGCGCGGCGGCGGCGAGGCCGCCGGCCATCAGACCGCCGGCGGCCAGCGGGAGGGCGAGGGCCGCGGTGAGCAGCCGTCGGCGGAGTCGAGGGGCGCTGCGGGTGATGCTCGAACTGTTTTCGGGCACGGCGGAACTCCTGCGGCTCGGTCTTCCCGTGCGGTGGAGACGGGAAGACGCCTAGGTGAGGGTGGGCCGCCGGCCGGTGGCGCGATGAACATGACATGCCCGCACTGGTTACCGCTAGGTATCTGCACCAGGTTTCCCGCTTTGTTACCGCCGGGTTCAGACCAGCGGAGCACCGGGTTCAGACCGGCGGAGCGCACGGGTCGAACCGGACCGGCGGAGCCCGGTTCACACCAGCCGCGAGCCGGCCCCGCCCGCCCCCAGCACGGCCGCCAGGTCCTCGGCCAGCCGCTGCGCGTCCGCCGGTTCCAGCTGGGCCACGGTGAGCCGCAGCCCGGGCGGGGACTGGATGCGGTAGCGCGCGCCGGGCGCCGCGACCCAGCCGCGCTGCACCAGCGCCACCAGCACGGAGGTCTCGTCCGGCACCGGCACCCAGACGTTCAGTCCGCTCTCGCCGTGCGCCTCGATGCCGCGCGCGGCGAGTTCGCCGAGCAGCGCGTCCCGGCGGGCCCGGTAGACGCCGGCCACCCGGGCGACCGGCACCGCGTCGGTGCGCCACAGCTCGGCGACGGCCCGCTGGAGCAGGTGGCTGACCCAGCCTGCGCCGAGGCGCAGCCGCCCGGTCACCCGCCCGATGGTGTCCTCGTCGCCGACGGCCACCGAGAGCCGCAGGTCCGGGCCGTACGCCTTGGCCGCCGAGCGCACCACGGCCCAGTGCCGCGCACCGGCACCCACCAGCGAGTGGTACGGCTGGTCGACCATGCCGTGCCCGTGGTCGTCCTCGATCAGCAGCACGCCGGGGTGCTCGGCCAGGACGGCCCGCAGCTCCTCGGCCCGGCGGGCGGTGACCGCGGCGCCGGTCGGGTTCTGCGCCCGGCTGGTGACCACCACCGCGCGGGCGCCCTCGGCCAGCGCGACGGCGAGCGAGTCGGGCAGCGGACCCTCGTCGTCCAGCCGGACGGGCGCGGGCCGCAGGCCGAGCGCGGGCAGCAGGTCGAGCAGGCTGCCCCAGCCCGGGTCCTCGACGGCGACGGCGTCGCCGGGGCGCAGCCGGATGGCGAGGATGCGCTCGATGGTGTCGAGCGAGCCGGAGGCGACGGCGATCGGGCCGCCGGGCAGGCCGTCGGCCTCGAAGGAGGCGCGGGCGAGCGCGAGCAGCCCGGGGTCGATGGCCGGGTGCCCGTACAGGACGGGCTCGGCGTGGGCGGCCTCGGCGGCGGCCGCGAGGACCGGGGCGAGGTCGGGCAGCAGCGCCGGGTCGGGGTTGCCGGCGGACAGGTCGCGGGCGTGCGGGGGGACGGGGACGCGGATCTGGTCGCGCGGGGTGAGCGCGGGCCTGGGGAGGATCCGGCTGCCCTTGCGGCCGGCGGTCTCGATCACCCCGCGGTCGCGGAGCAGCCGGTAGGCGGCGGCGACGGTGTTGGGGTTGACGCCGAGTTCGGCGGCGAGGTCGCGCAGCGGGGGCAGCGCGGTTCCGGGGGCGAGGCGTCCGGTGCTCACGCCCTGTTCGATGTGGGACGCGATTTCGCTGGCGCGTCGCCCTTTCAGCGGATAGTCTCCTAGCACAAAGCAAATTATGCACTAGTACATAGAGGTTGTCATGTCGGCCCCTTCAGAAGGCTCCGCCAGCTACTCCCGCACCCCCCGCACCACCCCCACGCGCTACAAGGACCGCGCCACCTGGGAGCAGGAGGCGATCCACGACATCCTCGACCACGCGTACATCTGCCACCTCGGCTTCGTCGCCGACGGCGCCCCCGTCGTCCTGCCGACCATCTACGCCCGCGTCGGCGGCCGACTGTACGTCCACGGCTCCACCGGCAGCCGTCCGCTGCGCAACGCCTCCGCCGACCAGGGCCTGCCGGTCTGCCTCACCGTCACCCTGGTCGACGCGCTCGTGCTGACCAAGTCCGCGTTCAACCACTCGGTCAACTTCCGCTCGGTCATCGCGCACGGCACCGCCCACCAGGTCACCGACCCCGAGGAACTGGACGTCGCGCTGGCCGCGCTGGTCGACCATGCGATCCCCGGCCGCTCCGCCGACGTCCGCCCGGCCAACGCCAAGGAACTCGCCGCCACCGCCGTCCTGCGGCTCGACCTGGACGAGGTCTCGGCCAAGACCCGCGCGGACGGCGCCGACGACGACCCGGAGGACCTCGACCTGCCCCACTGGTCCGGCCTGATCCCGGTCACCACCGTGCACGGCACCCCCGAGCCCGCCGACTCCACCACCGTCCCGCTGCCCGCGCACCTGCGCGGCTACCCCCGCTGACGGAGGGCCCGCCGATGCTGATCAGATCCTGGGACCGCGGCGACGAACAGGAATGGCGCGCCTGGCTGGCCGAGGGCCGCGACTTCGGCCTGCTCGCCGCCAACGGCGGACCGGGCGAGGGCCCGGTGCTCGTCCCGACGCACTTCCTGCTGGACGCCGAGCGCGGCGAGATCCTGCTCCACCTCGCCACGCCCAACCCGCTGCTGGCCGCCGTCCGGACCGACCCGCAGGTCACCCTCGCGGTCACCGACGGCTACGCCTTCGCGCCCGGCCACTGGCGCGGCGAGCCGGGCACGCCCACCAGCTACTACGCCTCCGTCCACTTCCACTGCACCGCCGAGCTCGTCGAGTCCGCGGCGGGCAAGGCGGAGATCCTCAACCGCCAGCTGGCGCACTTCCAGCCGGAGACGCCGGACACCCGGGTGGTGCCCGGTGAGGGCGAGTTCTCCCGGCTGCTCCCCGGCCTGCGCGGGCTCCGCCTGACGGTCCGCGAGGTGCGGGCCAAGTTCAAGTACGACGACAAGAAGCCGGCCGACGCCCAGCACGCGATCGCCGACCGGCTGGCCGAGCGCGCGGCCGACCGAGCGAACGCCCCGCACCCCCGGCGCGACCAGGACGCCGCTGCCCGCACCCAACTGCTGCGCCGGCACCGGCGGCGCGTCAGCTGACCGGGGCGCACCGGGCGACCAGGGGGCGCGTCAACTGCCCCGGCAGGCGCACCGGCTGGCCCGGGGGCGCGTCCGCCCGTTCACGCTCCCGGCGCGAACGGCCCATCGCGCCCCTGATGACTGCCCCTGACTGACCCCGAATCACCCGATCGGCCCCCAATTCGAGCAGGGCGGCCCCGCCGCTGCTCGAATGTGAGACGAGTCCTGCCCACTCGGCCGTCAGAGCGGGCCCGTCCACCTCGGGGAGCGCGCTTGTCCACACTCAACAGCCATCGGGCGGGCGAGGCCCACCTCGGGCACGTCATCTTCATCTCCGCCGCCGCCGCGATGGGCGGGTTCCTGTTCGGCTACGACAGCGCGGTGATCAACGGTGCGGTGACGGGCATCCAGAAGCACTTCGCCGTGGGCAACGGCGAAACGGCCTTCGTGGTGGCCATCGCGCTGCTCGGCTCGGCGGCCGGCGCGGTGGCCGCCGGCCGGCTCGCCGACCACCTCGGCCGGGTCCGCACCATGCTGCTGGCCGCCGGCCTGTTCGCGATCAGCGGCCTCGGCTCGATGTTCCCGCCGAGCATCCAGGTGCTGGCCACCTGGCGCGTGGTCGGCGGCATCGCGATCGGCATCGCCTCGGTGATCGCGCCCACCTACATCGCCGAGGTCGCGCCGACCGCCTACCGGGGCCGGCTCGCCTCCTTCCAGCAGATGGCGATCGTGCTCGGCATCACCATCTCCCAGCTCGCCAACTGGGCGATCAACCAGGCCGCCGGAGGTGAGTCCACCGGCCACCTGGGCGGCATCCAGGCCTGGCAGTGGATGCTCGGCGTGGAGACCATCCCGGCCCTGGTGTACGGGCTGATGGCGCTCGCCATCCCGGAGTCGCCGCGCTACCTGATCGCCGACCACCGGGAGGACCAGGCCCGCAAGGTGCTGCGCGAGGTGGAGGGCGAGGACGTCGACCTGGACGCCCGGGTCGCGGAGATCCGCGCGGTGCTGGAGTCCTCGCACAAGCCCCGGCTCAAGGACCTGCTCGGCGGGCGGTTCGGCCTGCTGCCGATCGTCTGGGTCGGCATCGGGGCCTCGGTGTTCCAGCAGTTCGTCGGCATCAACGTGATCTTCTACTACTCCTCGTTCCTCTGGCAGTCGGTCGGCATCAACGAGTCCAACTCGCTGCTGATCAGCCTCTCCACCTCGATCATCAACGTGATCGGCACGGTGATCGCGATGGCGCTGGTGGACCGGATCGGCCGCAAGCCGCTCGCCCTGGCCGGCTCGATCGGCATGGCGCTCGCGCTGGGCACCGCCGCCTGGGCGTTCTCCTACCGGCAGGGCACGGGGGACACCGCCACCCTCGACAACACCCACGCCACCGTCGCCCTGATCGCGGCACACGTCTTCGTGCTCTGCTTCGCCTTCTCCTGGGGCGTGGTGGTCTGGGTCCTGCTCGGCGAGATGTTCCCCAACCGGATCCGCGCGCTCGCGCTGTCCGTCGCCGCCTCGGCCCAGTGGATCGCCAACTGGGCGATCACCGTCAGCTTCCCCAACCTCGCCGACTGGAACCTGTCGGCGACGTACGTCATCTACGCGGCCTTCGCACTGCTCTCCATCCCGTTCGTGGCCTTCTGCATCAAGGAGACCAAGGGCCGCGCCCTGGAGGAGATGGGCTGAGCCCGCCCCCGTCGAGTCCCCGCCGCATCCGGCCCGACCCCCCGCGAGGAACCCATGCCTGACCAGGGCGGCTCCCGGCAGAACGTCGCCTTCCCGAGCAACGGCCGTACCGCGCACGGGTACCTGGCCCGCCCGCCCCAGGGCGTCGGGCCGGGCCTGGTGGTGGTGCAGGAGTGGTGGGGCCTCACCCCGCACGTCGCGACGATGGCCGACCGCTTCGCCGCGGAGGGCTTCACCGTGCTGGCCCCCGACCTGTTCGGCGGCGCCACCACCCACGACCGCACCGAGGCGGCCCGGCTCACCCGCGAGCTCCCGGTCGAGCGGGCCGTCGAGGACCTCTCCGGGGCCGTCGACCACCTGCTCGCCCTGGAGGGCGTGGTCGGCGACGCGGTCGGCGTGGTCGGCTTCTGCATGGGCGGCGGCTTCGCCCTGCTGCTGGCCGCCCGGGAGGGCGACCGGGTCGCCGCGGTGGTGCCCTTCTACGGCCTCCCGCCCGACCCGGACTTCGACTACCGGGGCCTGACCGCCCACGTCCTGGGGCACTTCGGCGAACTGGACGGCTCGATCCCGATGGCCGCCGTCGACGAGGCCGCGATCCGGATCGGCGAGGCCACCGACGTCCGCCCCGAGATCCACTTCTACCCGGCCGGCCACGCCTTCATGAACGACGAGAACCCGCTCGGCACCTACGACCCGCTCCAGGCCGCGACCGCCTGGCGCCGCACCCTCACCTTCCTCTGGGGCCACCTGGGCTGAGCCCGTCCCGGCCGCGAAAACCCGATGGACAGCTGTACGAACCGCGGCCATAGTCTCCAGGTGCCGACCCGACTCCCGCGCCCCCGCCGCCTCGCCTGGGCGAGCCGCAACTTCCGCATCCAGACCGCCGCCACCGTGGTCAGCGGCCTCGGCAACGCCGGCGCCCCCATCGCCACCGCCTTCGCCGTGCTCGGCCACGGCGGCACCACGTCCGAGGTCGGCTACGTCACCGCCGCCCGGCTGCTGCCCACCGTCCTGCTCCTGGTGGTCGGCGGCGCCCTCGCCGACCGGATGCCCCGGCACCACCTCATGGTCGCCGCCAACCTGTTCAGCGGCCTGTCCCAGGTCGTCCTGGCGGCGCTGGTGCTGTCCGGGGACATCCGGCTCTGGCAGCTGATGCTGCTCTCCGCCGCCGGCGGCGCCGGGTACGCGCTCTACTCCCCCGCCTCCGGCGGCATGATGCTGCAGGCCGTCGCCCCGGAACACGCCGCCCGGGCCTTCTCGGTGTTCCGGATGGGCCAGAACGCCTCCCAGATCGGCGGCGCCGCGCTCGGCGGCGCGCTCACCGCCGCCGTCGGCCCCGGCTGGGTGCTCGCCCTGGACGGCGCCTGCTTCCTGGTCGCCGCCTCGCTCCGGTTCTTCCTGGAGGCCGAGCAGGCGCCCGCCCCGCAGGGCCACAGCATGCTGCGCGACCTGCGGGAGGGCTGGCGGGAGTTCGCCTCCCGCCGCTGGCTCTGGGTGGTCGTGGCGCAGTTCTCCGTCCTGGTCGCCTGCATCGGCGCGGTCGAGTCGGTGTACGGGCCGACGGTCGCCAAGGAGCGCCTCGGCGGGGCGTCCGACTGGGGTCTGGCGATGGCCGCCTACGGCGTCGGGCTGGTGGTGACCGGCGTGCTGATGGCCCGCTGGCGGCCCCGCCGGATCCTGCTGGTCGGCAACTGGGGGGTGTTCCTGTTCGGCGTGCCCGCCCTGGCGCTGGCGGCGGAGGCACCGCTGCCGCTGCTCGCCCTCGCGATGTTCCTGTCCGGGGTCGGCGTCACCGTCTTCGGCGTCAACTGGATGATCGCGCTCCAGCAGGAGATCCCCGAGGAGATGTTCTCCCGGGTCGCCGCGTACGACGAGCTCGGCTCCTTCTCGCTGTCCCCGATCGGCATCGCGCTGGCCGGCCCGGCGGCCACGGTGCTCGGCCTCTCGGGCGCGCTGTGGGCCTGCGCCGTCGTCTGCCTGGTGCTCAGCGCGGTCGTGCTGCTGGAGCCTCAGGTCCGCCGACTGGCCCGCAGGAGCACCGCCGACGCACCGGTGGCCGCCGCCGAGCCGGTGGCCGCGCCGTGAGCGCCCCGTGCGCCCCGCGTGCGCCCGGCCGTACGCAACCACTGGTACGCCAGGTTCGTCCGACCAGGTAAGTCACACCACCGTCTCTGGGGGGCCACTGGTGCCGAAGCCTCTGTTGTTCCTGGACGTCGACGGGGTGCTCAACCCGGTCTGCCCGCACCCGGACGCCGGGTTCGACACCCACACCCTGCTCGGCTACTCGGTGCTCCTCTCCGCCCGGCACGGCGCCTGGCTCCGCGAGCTGGCCGGCACCTACGAACTCGTGTGGGCCACCACCTGGGAGGAGCACGCCAATGCGCACATCGCCCCGGCCATCGGCCTGCCCGCCCTCCCGCTGGTCCGCTTCACCGGCGACGTCCCGCAGCCCGGTGACCCGCACGTCCCGCTGATGGAGCTGCTCTCGGCCCGCAAGTGGGCCCCGCTGCTGCGCTACGCCGCGGGCCGCCCGTTCGCCTGGGTGGACGACGTCATCCCGCCGCGGCTGGTCCGCAACTCCCTCTGGCGCCGCGACCGCCTGCTGCTGCCGATCGACCCGGGCCCGGGCCTGGAGCGCCGGCACGTCGACCGCCTGCTCGCCCGGCCGCCGCGCACCCCGGCCGGCCGCCTCCCGCTCAGGGGGTCGGCAGCCAGCTGACGTGCCCGGCGAGCAGCGCGTACCCGACGAAGGCCACCGTGTCGATCAACGCGTGCGCCGCGACCAGCGGCATCACCCGCCCCCAGCGCCGGTACAGCAGGCAGAACACCGCCCCCATCACCATGTTGCCGACCAGCCCGCCGACCCCCTGGTACAGGTGGTACGAACCGCGCAGCACCGAACTCGCCACCACCGCCGCCGGCCACGACCAGCCCAGCTGCCCGAGCCGGCGCAGCAGGTAGCCGAGGACGACGACCTCCTCCAGGGCGGCGTTCTGCCACGCGGAGAGCACCAGCACCGGGACCCGCCACCACACGTCCGGCAGCCCGGACGGCGCCACCGTCAGGTTGTAGCCGGCCGCCTGCGAGGCCAGGTACAGCACCAGCCCGGAGCCGCCGATCGCAGCCGCCACGGCGGCGCCCCGGCCGAGGTCGCGCAGCTTCTGCCCGAGGTCGAAGCCGAGCACCCGAAGCGCGGCGCCCTCGCGCACCAGCAGGTACCCGACCAGCACCACCGGCATCAACCCGCGCCCGATGTAGTACAGCTGCCACACCAGGTCCAGCCAGGGCCGACCGGGCGCCCGCGAGCCGTTCAACGTGGCGACCTGCTGGCCGAGTTGGATCGGTTCGGTGAGCGAGGCCGCGAAGCTGATCAGCGCGCTGACGCCACTGGCCCCGAGGGAGAGGCCGAGGACGATCAGCAGTTCCACGCCGAGCAGCCGGCGCGTGGGCTTCGCGGTCTCCGGTGCGGTCGGGAGGGTGGTCACGGGCGGCTCCAGCGGGGCGGGCGTCGCTCCGGCCGTCGGCCGACCGCCGGAGCGATCATCCTGACACAGCGGTCCGGCTACCCGACCGGCCAGGTGTGCACCGGCTCGCCGGTGCGCATGTGCTCGATGTAGCGCCTGGTCATCGCGGCGAGCGCGGCCGGGCGGTCCATCCCGTACTGCTCGCGCAGCCGGTGGAAGGTCGCGCTCTGCCAGGCCGCGCCGTTGGTGCGGCGCAGGCAGCGCTGCTCGATGATCCCCAGGTAGCGGTCCCGGTCGGCGGGCTCCACGCCCCACTCGTCCAGGCCCTGGTGGGCCATCGGCAGCAGTTCGTTGAGCACCAGGTCGACGGCGGACACCGTGGTCAGCCCGCCGCCGCGGCCCGCCCGGCCCGCCCGCGGCCACTGGAACACCGCGTCGATGCCGTAGCGGGCGCCCTGCCGGAAGTTCTCGTCGGCCCGCTCGAACGGCAGCCTGGTCCAGACCGGCCGGGGCTGCTCGGCGAGCACCCGGACCAGCCCGTAGTAGAAGGCGGCGTTCGCGAGCGTGTCGGCCACCGTCGGCCCGGCCGGCAGCGCCCGGTTCTCCACCCGCAGGTGCGCGATCCCGCCCGCGATGTCGTACACCGGCCGGTTCCAGCGGTAGATCGTGCCGTTGTGGAGCCGCATCTCGGCGAGCCGGGGCGCGCCGCCGGAGGAGAGCACCTTCATCGGGTCCTCGTCGTCGCAGATCGGCAGCAGGGCGGGGAAGTACCGCAGGTTCTCCTCGAACAGGTCGTACGCCGAGTCCACCCAGCGCTCGCCGAACCAGGTGATCGGCCGGACGCCCTGCGCCTTGAGTTCCGCCGTACGGGTGTCACAGGCCTGCTGGAACAGCACCGGACGGGTCTCCCGCCACAGCTCCCGCCCGAACAGGAACGGCGAGTTGGCACCGAGCGCGAGCTGCGCCCCGCAGATCGCCTGGGCCGCGTTCCACACCGAGGAGAAGCGTTCCGGGGTCACCTGCAGGTGCAGTTGCAGGGAGGTCGCGGCGGCCTCGGCCACCATGGTGATGGTCTCCAGCTGGAGGTGTTCGACGCCCTCGATGTCCAGCGCGATGTCCTCGCCGCGGGCGGCCAGGATCTGGTCGCTGAGCAGGCTGTAGCGCGGGTTGTGGGAGATCGCGTCCAGGCCGGTGTGACCGTGCTCCAGGGTCGGCAGGATCCCCACCATGACGATCCGGGCACCGGCCTCGGCGGCCCGCCGGTCGGCGTAGCGCAGCCCGGTGTCGAGCTCCTCGCGCAGGTCCTCGAAGACGTGCCCGCACAACCGGTGCGGCACGATGTTCACCTCGACGTTGAACTGGCCCAGTTCGGTCTGGAAGTCGCTGGAGCCGATCGCGCTCAGCACCTGCGCGTTGCGCAGCGCCGGCAGGCCGTCCTCGTCGGCCAGGTTGAGCTCGATCTCCAGGCCCATGACCGCCCGCGGCCGGTCGAACCGGTCCTCGCGCAGCATCCGCCCCAGCGCGTCGAGGCAGGCCTGGAGCTTGCGCCGGTACAGCTGCCGGTCCGCCAGATCAGCCCGAGTCGCCACGACCTTCTCGCCCACGGTCCCCTCCTCCTGAGACACCGGCCGACCCGACCGTGCAAGCATCATGCCCACCTCGAAGATCGATACCCGAATGCTTGTACTGGCTTGCAATGCAAGGAAACTGACGGATATTCAGCAGATCTGCCGACTTGCCCGGCGCCACCGCCTGTGATAAACAGGTCACCCTGCGCACCTGTTCGATAGAATTCGCACTGCGCTCCGGCCGGCCCGCTCCGCCTCGAAACCCTCGTCGACGGCGGCGACCGCGCCGGCACCGCGATCATGCACAACCGGACACGGCCAGGTCCCGTCACCGATGACACACCGCGCCACGCCGGTATGCCGCACTCGCACGCCGATCTCGCACGGAGAGGCGGACCCCGCCATGACTCTGCAGACCCCCCAGCCCCCGCCGAGCGCCCTGCGCGCCGTCCTGGCCGCACTCGACTCGGAGACCGCGCTGCGCCAACCCGCCGCCGCAGCACTGCGCCATCCGGTCGGCCCGCTGCTCCCCGCGCACCCCCTCGCCGTCCACGTCCTGGACGGGCCGCGCCCGGAGCTGCCCGCCGCCCGCCGGACGGGCTGGCGCTTCCTGATCAAGGACGGCGCCGAGGTCGCCGCCGCCGCCGAGGTCGTCCAGGCCGTCGAGGGCCACACCTTCTCGCACTTCACCGCCGGCCCCTACCTCGACTCGACGGTCCGGGCGCTGCGCCAGGCCTGGCAGCTCGCCCAGGGCTCCCGGTCCCGCCAGCAGCCCCGACTGCTGACCTTCCCCGGGCAGTACGCGACGGCACTGTGGCTGCACAGCCCCGACGCCGGCCCGGCCGCCGACCAGCTGATCCCGCTGGCCCCGGCCCCGCTCGGCGTCACCGCGCACCGCGCCTACCCGGCCGCCGAGCTGCTGCCGCTGCTCGCCCGGGCGCCGCTCGCCAAGCCACTGCTGCTCGGCTCCTCCTGAGCCGGCCCCACGCCGACGGGCCACCGGGCCAGCACCCGGTGGCCCGTCGGCGCGCGTGTCACCCTCATCCGCCCGAACCACCCGGACGGGCCATCCGCCCTGACCTCCTCGGGCCATGCCGCAGCTGACCCATCGGTGCGCCCTTTCCCGCCGGACCCACCTGAACGGGTGATCTCTGCCCGGGAGTTGTGGCGCATGTCACGAAATCCCTGCGCGCGCGTCCACAGATGCCGACACTGGGAACCAGCGTGGAAGGACCACCTGTCCTACCCACTTGAGCGCCGGTCAACACCTGGTCGGCGCGCGGACAGGATCCGGCTACCGCGGCGGCTCCCGACGGCTCCGCCGGCGGCCGCACCACGGGGGAGGATCGCAGAGCGAAGCGAGGGTACGCATGTGCCAGCACCGTCCTGAGTGCCCGTCGGCCGAGTGCGAGGACCGCGAGGCTGCCGTCACGGTGGCCTGCCACCCGGAGCAGGGCTGGAGCCTGCTCTGCAACGGCGTCGTGCTGTTCGAGGACACCGGAGAGCTGCTGCCCGACGGCCGGGTGATCGCGCCGCGCCGCACCGTCGCCCACGCGGCCTGACCGCACCGGCGGGGGCAGCCGCCGGACGACGACAACGGGCAGGGCCCCGACGGTACGTGCCGTCGGGGCCCTGCCGTACGTCCGGTCCGGATCAGACGCCGTACTCCTCCAGCGGCGGGCAGGAGCAGACCAGGTTGCGGTCGCCGTACGCGCCGTCGATCCGGCTGACCGGCGGCCAGTACTTGTCCGCCGGGTTCACGCCCGCCGGGAAGACCGCCTCCTGTCGCGAGTAGCCGTGCGCCCACTCGCCGGCCAGCTCGGCGGCGGTGTGCGGGGCGTTGCGCAGCGGGTTGTCCGCGGCCGCCCACTCGCCCGAGCCGACCTTGTCGACCTCGGCCCGGATCTCGATCATCGCGTCGCAGAACCGGTCGATCTCGTGCAGGTCCTCGGACTCGGTCGGCTCGATCATCAGCGTGCCGGCCACCGGGAAGGACATCGTCGGCGCGTGGAAGCCGTAGTCGATCAGGCGCTTGGCGATGTCGTCCACCGTCACGCCCGTCTCCTTGGTCAGCGGGCGCAGGTCGATGATGCACTCGTGCGCGACCAGCCCGCCGGGGCCGGTGTAGAGCACCGGGAAGTGCGGTGCCAGCCGCTTGGCGATGTAGTTGGCGTTCAGCACCGCGACCTGGGTCGCGCGCTTGAGGCCCTCGCCGCCCATCAGCCGGACGTACGCCCAGGAGATCGGCAGGATGGCCGCCGAGCCCCACGGCGCCGCCGAGATCGGGCCGACCCCGGTGGCCGGGCCGGCCTCCGGCTGCAGCGGGTGGTTCGGCAGGTACGGCGCCAGGTGGGCGCGCACCGCGACCGGGCCGACGCCCGGGCCGCCGCCGCCGTGCGGGATGCAGAAGGTCTTGTGCAGGTTCAGGTGCGAGACGTCCGCGCCGAACTTGCCCGGCTTGGCGAGGCCGACCAGGGCGTTCAGGTTGGCACCGTCCACGTACACCTGGCCGCCGGCCTCGTGCACCAGGGCGCAGATGTCGGTGATCTGGGTCTCGTACACGCCGTGGGTGGACGGGTAGGTGACCATCAGCACGGAGAGGCTGTCCCGGTGCTGCTCGATCTTGGCCTTCAGGTCCTCGACGTCCACGTCGCCGTCGACCAGGGTCTTCACCACGACCACGCGCATGCCGGCCATCACCGCGGAGGCCGCGTTGGTGCCGTGCGCGGAGGACGGGATCAGGCAGACGTCGCGCTCGGTGTCGCCGTTGGCGTGGTGGTAGGCGCGGACGGCCAGCAGGCCGGCCAGCTCGCCCTGCGAGCCCGCGTTCGGCTGGATCGAGACGGCGTCGTAGCCGGTCACCTCGACCAGCTGGCGCTCCAGCTCGCGGATCAGGCTGAGGAAGCCCTGGGCCTGCTCGATCGGCGCGAAGGGGTGCAGCTGGCCGAACTCCGGCCAGGTGACGGCCTCCATCTCGGTGGTCGCGTTGAGCTTCATGGTGCAGGAGCCCAGCGGGATCATGCCGCGGTCCAGCGCGTAGTCCCGGTCCGACAGGCGGCGCAGGTAGCGCAGCATGGCGGTCTCCGAGCGGTGGCTGTGGAAGACCGGGTGGGTCAGGTACTCGTCCTGGCGCAGCAGCGCGGCCGGCAGCGCGTCGGCGCCCTCGGCGACCTCGACCGCGGAGACGCCGAACGCGGCCCAGACGGCGGCCAGGTGCTCGCGGGTGGTGGTCTCGTCGGTGGAGACCGAGATCCGGTCCGCGCCGTCCTGGTGGACGTTGACGCCGTTGGCGCTGGCGGCGGCCGCGATCTCGGCGGCACGGCCCGGGACGACGGCGGTGACGGTGTCGAAGAACTCGCCGTGCAGCAGCTCGACGCCGCCGGCCCGCAGGCCCTCGGCGAGGGCGGCGGCGTAGCGGTGGGTGCGGCGGGCGATGTCGGCCAGGCCGTCCGGGCCGTGGTAGACGGCGTACATCGAGGCCATGACGGCGAGCAGCACCTGGGCGGTGCAGATGTTGCTGGTGGCCTTCTCGCGGCGGATGTGCTGCTCGCGGGTCTGCAGCGCCAGGCGGTAGGCGCGGTTGCCGTCGGAGTCGACCGAGACGCCGACCAGGCGGCCGGGCAGCGAGCGGGCGTACTC
Organism: Kitasatospora sp. NPDC058492; assembly: GCF_042720685.1. Lineage (NCBI taxonomy): Bacteria > Bacillati > Actinomycetota > Actinomycetes > Kitasatosporales > Streptomycetaceae > Kitasatospora > Kitasatospora sp. NPDC058492. The sequence goes on along the minus strand of NZ_JBHXMU010000021.1, from coordinate 16,333 downwards.
GGCGCGCACCGACAGGTAGCCGGCGTGCGGGCCGCCGAAGCCCATCGGCACGCCGAAGCGCTGCGAGGTGCCGCAGGCGATGTCGGCGCCGAGCGAGCCCGGCGAGGCGAGCAGGGTCAGCGCCAGCAGGTCGGCGGCGACCGCGACGATCGCGCCGAGGCCGTGCGCCTGCTCGATGACCGGGGCGAGGTCGCGGACCACACCGGTGGCGCCCGGGTACTGGAGCAGCACGCCGAAGACGCCGCGCTCGGCGATCTCGGCCGGGATGCCCTCGGACAGGTCGGCGACGACGACCTCGACACCGGTCGGCACCGCGCGGGTGTTGATCACCGCGGTGGTCTGCGGCAGGGTCTCGGCGTCGACCAGGAAGACGCCACCCTTGACCTTGGTGACGCGGCGGGCGAGCGCCATCGCCTCGGCGGCCGCGGTGCCCTCGTCGAGCAGCGAGGAGCCGGAGGTCGGCAGGCCGGTCAGGTCGGAGACCAGGGTCTGGAAGTTGAGCAGCGCCTCCAGGCGGCCCTGGGAGATCTCCGGCTGGTACGGCGTGTAGGCGGTGTACCAGGCCGGGTTCTCCATGACGTTGCGCAGGATCACCGGCGGGGTGAAGGTGCCGTAGTAGCCCAGGCCGATCATCGGCTGGAGCACCTGGTTGCGGCTCGCCAGCTCGCGCAGTTCGGCGAGCACCTGCGCCTCGCTGCGGCCGCCGGGCAGGTCCAGGCCGGTGATGGAGCGGATCGCCTCGGGAACGGCGGTGGCGGCGAGCTCGTCCAGCGAGCCGTAGCCGATGGACGCCAGCATCTTCTGCTGCGCGGCGTCGTCGGGGCCGATGTGGCGGTTCTCGAAGGGGCTGGCCAGCTCAAGCTCGGTGAGGGTCGAGGCGCCGGTGGGGCGTCCCGCGTTCGGCTGGGCGTTCATGGTGGTCGAGGCCTCCTGGTCACGGACCGGCGGGGGTGCGCACGCCGGCCGGCCGGAGCCGCTGCGGACAGCGATTCGACCCGGGCGGGCGAACCCGACAGGCCTCCCCCTCTGTCATCGGGACCTGAGAGCTTCACCCGCACGGCGCGCTGTGGCACGCCGCCGGCTTGCACCGTCGGTGAGGGTGGTGGCCGTCGGCTCCCTGCCGACGGTCCTGCCCTGCTTTCCAGAGTGACCTACCCCACACGGTACGGATGCCTGAGAGATTCCGGGGAGGAGTTGCTCCTTCGGCGCCCCGACCAGCGCTTTCCGTGGCCGGGGACTCTCCCGAGCGGGCTCGGCGGTCGCCGCCCAGGGTACCAGCGGCAGGCCCCCTGATCACGGCCGCGTCGGGTCACTCCGGGTCTACGCGCGTCCCCCGGACGGTCCAGCCCGAAGCCCGTCCGGCGCACCCCGGTCGCGCCCGTCCGATTCATGGCCTTTGGTGTGAAGTGGCAGGCGGAACGGGTGCTCCGGCCACGGTCCTGCGGGAGTTCCGCAGGCGCAGCGCACTGGAGGAAAGAGTGCAAACCGACATCGATCCCCGGGACCTCATCGGCCACAAGGCGGTCGACCGCAACGGAGACAAGATCGGCACGGTCGACGAGGTCTACCTGGACGACGCCACCGGCCAGCCGGAGTGGGCAGCCGTCCGGACCGGCATCTTCGGCCGGGACGCCTTCGTCCCGCTCACCACCAGCGAGTTCTCCGGCGACGAGCTCCGGGTGCCGTACGACAAGTCGCTGGTGAAGGAGTCGCCGGACTTCGGCGTCGGCCAGCACCTGTCGCCCGCCCAGGAGCTCCAGCTCTACCGCTACTACGGCCTGGACACCCCGGCGAACGGCCGGCCGGTCGGCCGGGACGCCGACCGGCCCGTCGGCCGGGACGGCGACCGGCCCATCGGCCGCGAGGACGACCGACCGGCGCGGCCCGACCTCGACTTCGGCACCACCTCGGCGGCCGAGCCCGTGAAGCCCATCACCTTCCACTCCCTCGGCCCCGCCCCGACCACCCCTGCCGACCCCACCGGCACCGCGACGGAGGTCAACGTGCGGACCCTCAACACCCCCGCGCCCGCAGCAGCCCCCACGACGACCGAGCCCAAGCCGCAGCCCGCCCCGGTCGTGACGACCGCCGCGACCACGAACTCGGTCATGGCCGCGCCGGTCTCGGAGCGCTCGACCGGCCCGGCCACCTCGTCCCCCAACGGCCCGGTGGAGATCACCTGCCGCGAGGAGCGCCTGGACATCACCACGGACTGGCACATCGTGGGCACCGCGAAGCTGCGCAAGTACGTGACCAGCGAGCAGGTCGAGCGCCGCGTCCCGGTGGTCCGCGAGCGCGTCCGGGTGGAGCGGATGCCGGTGAGCGAGGCCGAGCGCGCCTCGCTCACCGAGAAGGAGATCGCCGAGGCGGTGGAGGAGGTCACCCTGCGCGAGGAGCGCCCGGTGGTCCGCAAGTACCTCACCCCGATCGAGCGGGTCCGCCTGGTGGTGGAGCGCTACACCGCCGAGGAGGTGATCCGGGACGAACTGCGCCGCGAGCACGTCGAGGTCCACGACAACACCGCCGCCGCCCCGGCGACCCCGGCAGCCACCCCGGTGGCCGAGACCCCCCGCCCGGCCGTGCTGCGCCCGTTCGCCTGACCCTCGCCCCCAGGGCCCCGGACCCCTCGGTCCGGGGCCCTCGGCATGCCCCGTCCCGGTCGCCGCCCGGCCGGAATCCTTCGATTTTGCCAAAGCGTCACCAATGGATATTTGACACTCTGAAGTATCTCCCGGCATGGTTACTTCAGTTCATTCACTATGTACGGGAGGAAGCAACCGTGAGTGAGGCACCACAGCCCACCACCGCGGCCGAGAAGCAGAGCAGCGCCCGGGTCCTGCCGGCCCTCATCCTGGCGATGCTGTCGTTCAGCGTGGTGCAGACCGCGGTCGTCCCGATCCTGCCCTCGCTGGCCAAGGAACTGAGCGTCTCCGCGTCCAGCATCACCTGGCTGATGACCGCCAACCTGCTCTCCGCCGCCGTGCTGACTCCCCTGCTGGGCCGCTTCGGCGACCTCCGGGGCCGTAAGCCGATGCTGCTGATCTCGCTGGCCGGTCTGGTCGCCGGTTCGGCACTGGCGGTCAGCACCCACTCCTTCACCTGGCTGGTCGTCGCCCGCGTCCTTCAGGGCGCCGGCGGTGGCGTGCTCCCGCTGGCGATCAGCATCGTCCGCGACGAGCTGCCCAAGCAGAAGGTGACCGGCGGCGTCGCCGCCATCAGCGCCTCGATGGGTGTCGGCTCCGGCCTCGGCCTGGTCGCGACCGGTCTCCTGCTGGAGCACTGGAGCTACAAGTCGATCTTCTGGATGGGCCTGGTCTTCGGCCTGATCGCGGTCGCCCTGGTCGCGTTCCGCGTCCCGTCCGACCCGGTCACCGACAAGGAGGGCGGCGCCGACCCGCTCGGCGCCCTCACCCTGGCCGGCTGGCTCTCCGCCCTGCTCGTCGCGGTCAGCCAGGGCAACCACTGGGGCTGGACCTCGACCAAGACCCTCGGCCTGTTCGCCGTGGCCGCCGTCGTCGCCCTGATCTGGGGGGTCATCGAGACCAAGGTCGCGCACCCCCTGGTGGACATGAAGATGATGTCCCGTCCGGCCGTCGCCTTCACCAACCTGGCCGGCCTGCTGATCGGCTTCGGCATGTACGGCTCGTTCATGGTGATCAGCAACTTCGCCCAGACCCCGGAGAAGCTCACCCACTACGGCTTCACCGCGACCGTCCTGCACGCCGGTCTGCTGCTGCTGCCGTCCGCGATCGGCTCGATGGTGGCGGCTCCGGTCGGCGCGATGCTGATCGCCCGCCGCGGCCCGCGCCTGCCGCTGGTCCTCGGTGGCGTCCTGGGTGCCGTCGCGATGGCCTACCTGGCCGTGCGGCACAGCCACGAGGGCGACATCTACACCTCCTCGGCGATCTTCGGCCTGGGCATCGGCCTGGCGTTCTCCGCGATGCCGGCCTACATCAACGGCGCCGTCCCGGTGGAGCAGAGCGGCATCGCCAACGGCATGAACGCCGTGCTGCGCACCGTCGGTGGCGCGATCGGCACCGCCGTGATGGCCGCCATCCTGACCGGCGACACCATGAAGCTGCCGCCGCAGATCCCGCTGCTGCTGCCCACCCTGGACGCCTACAAGCACGCGTTCTGGGTCGCGGCCGTCGTCTGCGCCGTCGCCGGCGTCGTCCCGTTCCTGATCCGCGGCACCAAGTCGGCCGCCACCGTCGTCGCCTCGGGCGGCGCGGCCGAGCGGAACTCCAGCCCCGAGCTGGCCAAGACCGACGCCTGACCAGGCGTCCGGCCGCCGCGCTCAGGGACAGGGCGCGGCGGCCCGGCCTTCGGACGGTCGCGAGGGCATCACGACCGCACGAAGTCCGGCACGGTATGCGGCCCCAACCGGTACTCCCCCCCACCGGTTGGGGCCGCTTCGCGTTTCACACCCCCGGCGCCCCCGTCTCCCCCGGCGCCTCCGTCCCCCCGGGTGCCCCCGTCTCCTCCGGCCCCTCGGCCCCCCACAGCGGCAGCGGACGGGCCGGTTCCAGCGCCGGATCGTCCACCGCGAAGGTCCGGATGCGCCCCGGCCCGCTCCACGGCGTCTCGAACCGCACGGTGACCCGCCCGACACCGCTGCCCTGCACCCACCCGGGCCCCAGCTCGGCATGGCGGACGTCCTGCCCGGGCATCCAGCGGCGCGGCGCGGCCGCCTCCGGCTCCTCCTCCGCCGCCTCGACCTCCGCCTCCGCGTGCTCGGCCGCCTCCTCCCGCAGGGCCTGCGCGAACAAGTCCTCCTGGGTGTAGTCGGCCAGCTGGGCGACCCCCACCCCGAGCAGCCGCACCCCGCCGGTGATGTCCACCTGGGAGGCCAGCCGGCGCGCCGTCTCGATGACCACCGCCTCGTCGTCGGTGGGCCCGCGCAGCGTCTCCGAACGGGTCAGCGTCGAGAAGTCGAACCGCCGGACCTTGAGCACCACCGTCCGCCCCGACCGCCCGGCCGCGCGCAGCCGCCGCACGCACCGGGCGGCCAGCACCTCCACCTCGCGCAGCACCCGATCCCGGTCGGCGAGGTCCACCTCGAAGGTGTCCTCCACCGAGACCGACTTGGCGTCCTGATCGGCCACCACCGGCCGGTCGTCCAGCCCTATCGACATCTGGTGCACACCGGCGCCGTGCGCCCGCCCGAGCAGCTGCACCAGTTCGCCCTCCCCCGCCTCGGCGAGGTCCGCCACGGTGTTCAGTCCGGCCCGCCGCAGCACCTGCTCGGTGGCCGGCCCGATCCCGGGCAGCGCCCGGACCGGCATCGGGCCGAGCACGGCCCGCTCCTGCCCGGGTTCGATCAGCACCAGCCCGTCCGGTTTGGCCTGCTCGGAGGCGATCTTCGCCATCAGCTTGGAGCCGGCGGCCCCGACCGACCCGGTCAGCCCGGTGCGCCGCTGGATGTCCGCCCGCAGGTCCTCCGCCAGGGCGAGCACCAGCCGCTCCCCGGTCTCGTGGTCGGACTCGGCCAGCACCGGACCGTAGGGGCCGGCCTCCAGGTCGACGAAGGCCTCGTCCAGGCTGAGCGGCTGCACCAGCGGCGACAGCTCGCGCAGCAGACCCATCACGAGCTCGCTGACCTGCCGGTAGGCCTCGAACCGGCCGCTCAGAAAGGCCGCGTTGGGGCAGAGCCGGCGCGCCTGCGCCATCGGCATCGCCGAGTGCACCCCGAACCTCCGCGCCTCGTACGAGGCGGTGGAGACCACCCCGCGCCCGCCGAGCCCGCCGACGACCACCGGTTTACCGCGCAGGCTCGGCTTGGCCGCCTGCTCCACCGCCGCGAAGAAGGCGTCCATGTCGAGGTGGATGATGCTCGGCAGTGATCGCACCCGCCGATCATCCCGCAGGGGTCCGACAATGCGTACGAACCCGCACAGGGCCCAGGTCCTGTCCCTAGCGCTGCGCCGCGTCCGCCAGAGCCTTCGGGATGCCGTCCTCCCGGGGGCCGAGGAACAGCGGGTCCGGCCGCAGCCAGGCGTTGACCGCCGCCTTGCCCGCCCCGGGGATCTCCCGCAGCCCGCCGTACAGCCAGGTGCCGTCGTGCGGTTCCGGCACCCCGACCGCGTACGCGTCGATGCCCGCCGCCTCGCACAGGGCCAGCGCCCGGCGGACGTGGAAGTCCTGGCTGACCAGCACCGCCCGTTCCACCCCGAAGACCCGCCGGGCCCGGGTGCAGGAGTTCCAGGTGTCGAAGCCCGCGTAGTCGCCCACCACCCGGACCGCCGGCACCCCGTGCTCGATCAGGTACGTCCGCATCGCGTCCGGCTCGTCGTAGCTGTCCCGGCCGTTGTCGCCGGTCACCAGGATCGCCTGCACCTTCCCCGCCCGGTACAGGTCCAGCGCCGCGCTCAGCCGGTGCTCCAGGTACGGCGACGGCTTGCCCTGGTCCAGCCCGGCGCCGAAGACCACCGCGACCGGCGCGGTCGGCACGCTGGCCACCGTGCCGACCCGGTCCCCGGCCGAGCACCACAGCCACGCGCTCGGCGCCAGCGCCAACGAGCAGAGCACCGTCGCCGCTTGGAAGGCCCTGCGCTGCACGGGCCGCCGCCGGAACCGGACCTTCAACAGCCCGCCCCGACGCCGCAGCAGACCCGCTATCCCGGTGCCGAACCCCACGTGCCCTCCCTCGATCGCCTCACCAGGCGCAACGACGAGGCCGCGGGCCCGGACGGTTCCCCGTCCGGGCCCGCGGCCTCGTCAGTTCTGCGGTCAGACCGCCCGGTTGCGCCGCTGGGCCAGCTCGTCGGACGGGTCATGGCCGACCAGCGTCTCGCCGGTGTCGGTGCGCTCCGCGTGCAGCCGCCCGAGCGTGAGCTCCAGCTCCCGCCAGACCACTCCCACCGCGATGCCGAACACCCCCTGACCGCCCTTCAGCAGGTCCACCACCTGCTGCGGCGTGGTGCACTCGTACACCGTGGCGCCGTCGCACATCAGCGTCATCCCGGCCAGGTCGCCCTGCTCGGCCGCCTGCAGATGGGCGACCGCCACCCGGATGTTCTGCAGCGAGACGCCCGCGTCGAGCAGCCGCTTCACGATCTTCAGCAGCAGGATGTCGCGGAAGCTGTAGAGCCGCTGGCTGGTGGCCGGGTACGCCGAACGGACGCTGGGCTCCAGCAGTCCGGTCCGGGCCCAGTAGTCCAGCTGGCGGTACGTGATGCCGGCCGCCGCGCAGGCCGTCGGACCGCGGTAGCCGATCAGTTCGGACGTCGGGGCCAGCCGCTCGATGGCGGGCTGACCCGGCTGCACGGCCGGGAACCTGCCCACCCGGGGCAGGTCCGTCACGGTGCGAGCGGTGCGCGGCAGGTGCACGGCACACAGGCCTCCCACGGCCGTGCCATCGCCGGTGCTGCTCATGCCTGCCTCCGTCCACTGGTGCTGCGGGCAACCCGAACTGCGGGCATCGGTCACCCGGACAGCCACTCCTGACGGTAGGCAGTCCCCTATGACCCGTCAACGATCGCCACGCCGGGCCAGCCAAACCACATCACTCAGGAGAGTGGTTTTTCGTGCCCCTAGTGTGGGTAGGTCGACGGTTTTTGGCAAAACGGCAAGCCAAACAACGGCCTGACCTGTAGGGAAATCCGGTCCGCGCTACTGCGGACCGCTGCCCCCGAAGTCCTCGGGCGACACCTGGTCGAGGAACTCGCGGAACTTCTCGACCTCGTCCTCCTGCTCGTCCGGGATCGCGATGCCCGCCTCGGCGAGCACCTCCTCGCTCCCGTAGATCGGAGTGCCGGTGCGCAGGGCCAGCGCTATCGCGTCGGACGGCCGGGCGCTCACCTCGACCCCGCCGGTGAAGACCAGCTCGGCGTAGAAGACGCCCTCCCGCAGGTCGGTGATCCGGACCTCGGTGAGCTGCTGCCCGAGCGCCTCCAGGACGTCCTTGAACAGGTCGTGCGTCAGCGGGCGGACCGGCGTCATGCCCTGCTGGGCGAAGGCGATCGCGGTCGCCTCGCCGGGACCGATCCAGATCGGCAGGTACCGATCGCCCCCGACCTCCCGCAGCAGCACGATCGGCTGGTTGGAAGGCATCTCCACTCGGACACCCACGACGTCGAGCTCATTCACACAGGCAACCCTATGGCTCAGGCCCCGGATATGAAAGCGCAGGGCCGACGCCCCTGGTCAGCGCGCTGCACCGCGGTCAGCCGGGGCCCTGGGCGGACAGCCGCAGGAACCCCGCAGGAACCCCGCGGGGACGCTATCCGCGGCCGCGCAGACCGGCCTGGACCATCGCCGCGTGCAGCCGCACGGACAGTGTCGCCAGCTCCCGCGCAGTGGCCTCGGCATGGGCCCTGGTCTGCGGGTTCCGGTGCCGGCGCAGCGGCGCCACCACCTGTTCCACCAGCGCGATCTCCCGGTCCGCCGCGGCCTTCATGGCCCGCAGGTGCCGCGGTTCCAGCCCGTACCGGCCGAGTTCCGCGACCAGCCGGGCCACCTGCAGCGCCTCGCCGTCGTACCCGCCGTCCGGGCCCGGCGCGACCAGACCGTAGGACTCCCACTCGGAGAGCTCGCGCTCCCCGGACTCGGCGGCCGCCAGCAGTTCGGCACGCCCCAGCCGGACTCCGGACGGGACGTCGGCCGAAGCCCCCAGCTCCCGGTCCGCCTCCTCCACGGGCCCGGGCCGGGTGTCGGCGGACGGCAGCGCGGGCGGTGCCTCACCGCGCTCGATGGCGTCCAGGTGCTCGCGGATCACCCGCAGCGGCAGGTAGTGGTCACGCTGCATCCGCAGGACGTAGGCCAGCCGCTCGACGTCGGCCGGACTGAACTTGCGGTACCCCGAGGGCGTGCGCTGCGGCTCGACCAGGCCCTCCGCCTCCAGGAACCTGATCTTGGAGATGGTGACCTCGGGGAAGTCGTCGCGCAGGAAGGTCAACACCGCGCCGATGCTCAGCAGCTCGTCACCGCCGCGCCGCCGCCCACCCGGCCGGTCCGGGCGGATCGGCTGCCTGGGGCCCGCGACCACCCCGCGCCCGCCGCGGTCCGCCTGCGGACCGGACGATGCGGGGGTGGCCGCCCCGAGAGAAGATGAAGGGGTATTCGTACTCACTCGGGCTCCTACCGACGTTGGGTTCAGTACCCCCGGTTGTGGCCGGCGAAGAACACCAGCCGGTACTTCCCGATCTGCACCTCGTCACCGTTGTTCAGCGACACCTCGTCGATCCGCTCCCGGTTGACGTAGGTGCCGTTGAGGCTGCCGACGTCCGCGACGCTGAACCCGGCCCGCGTCCGGCGGAACTCCACGTGGCGCCGCGAGACCGTGACGTCGTCCAGGAAGATGTCGCCCTGCGGGTGACGGCCGGCCGTGGTGACGTCCGAGTCCAGCAGGAAGCGGCTGCCCGAGTTCGGACCGCGCTGGACGATCAGCAGGGCCGAGCCCGGCGGCAGCGCGTCGATCGCCGACAGCACCTCGGCCGACAGGGCCGGCGTGGCGCCGGTGCCGGTCGTGGTGTTGGGGTCGTACGACTCCAGGCCGGAGATGGAGATGGTCGACGTGGTCTCCGCCGCCCCCTCCGGAAGCAGGCCACCGCGCAGGGCCGTACCGCAGTTGGAGCAGAACCGGGCCGCGGCCGGGTTCTGGTTGCCGCACCTGGGGCACGGAGTGGGGCCAGCCATGTTCACAGCCTCCTGGCGCGGCACACCCGACGGGTTGTGCCCGGCGTACGGGTCCGGGGCAAACCCTCCACCAGAGCTTGAGGGTCCTGACTGGAAACCTATGCGCGGGTCGCCGGAAGGGTCAACCGACGCGCCGTAGCCCACCGGATTCCCGGCGTACTGGGCGGCCGCGCCGTCCCGGAACAGCTGCTGCTCGGCGTACGCCGCCCCCTCGGGGGCGGGGCGCATGCCCGGCACGGCGGCCTCGTCCTCGGGCCGGCGGTGCCGCGCGGTGGGCGCCTCGACGGAGGCCGCGCCACGGCCCTTGTTACGACCGAACAACTTCGAGAAGAAACTCACGGGCGAATCCCCTTGCGTGTGACAGACCCGCCCGCGGGGCAGGGTGAGAACCTCGGACAGGCTGCGGGCCCGGTTGCGGACCGGGCCTGCTGGAGTGGTACTCCGACGGTCGGTACTGCGATTGGTGCTCCGGTGCGTGCTGGTACGACCCAGTCTCGCCCACGCGACGGCGGCGCCCCGCACCGGGTGCCGCCCGCGGGTGACGGGCTGTTCGTCGGGCGCCCCGTCACTTCGAAGCCGGCTTGGCGTACTGCGGCGTCTTCAGATCCACGAGGGCGTCGACGACCACCTTCTGCTGCTGGGTGATCGTCGCCCGAGCCTGGTGACTCTCCAGAGTACGGACGACACCCCCCGGGATGTTCAGCGCGGGTGTCAGATCCTGCGGGTTCCCCACGACGGTGAACCGATAGGGCTGCGAGACCTTCTTCCCGTCGATCTGCACCCCGCCGCCCGACACGTCGGTGAAGTAGGTGTTGACCACCACGCGCACATCGTTGATCTGAATCGCCTCCGCCCCCGCCGCTCGAAGTTCTTGCAGGGTGTCCAGCAGCATATCTGCCTTCACCTGCCCTTGGGGATCATCGACCGTGAGTACGATGCCCGGACCAGTGGCTTTGACGGTACCGGCGAGCACGCCGAGCTCCGTCGCCTTCTTCCTGGTTTGTTCCTGGGCCTCCTTGGCCTGGTTGGAACTGTTCTCCAACTTGGCCAGGGACTGCTCCAACTCCGCCTTCTCCTGCTGAAGACGCTGCTGGCGGCTGTCCAGTTCGTCGAGGATGCGCACCAGGTCCTCCTGGCGGGCCCCGCGGAGCTGGCTGTGGTGGTCGTTGGTCGACCGCACCTGGATCGCCAGCCCCAGGCCGAGCGAGAACAGCAGCAGCGCCACCACCAGCTGCCCGCGCGACATCCGCGGCGGCCACAGGGCCGCCTTGAGGCGCCGCCGCCCCGCACTGCGGTCCACCGCTGCCGGCTCCGCCACGGGCTCGGACGCAGGCTCGGACTCAGACGCAGGCCCGAGTTCAGACACAGGCCCGGGCTCAGGCGCCGCGGCCTTCGCGAGCCGCACCACGGGCGCGGGCGCCGCCTCCGCATCAAGCTCAGGCTTAGCGTCAGACTTCGCCGCAGCCCGCTCCTCGGGCTCCTCCACCGCCGCTACGGGCCCCTCGGCCCTCTCCGGCTCCTCGGTCTGGTCGGCCTGGTCGGCGTGCTGGACCTCTCCGGCCCCGACCACCGGCTCGACCGGGCCCGCCTCGGCCGCCGACTCCGGCCCTGGCGCCTCGGCAGCCCGCTCCAACGCCTTCCCGCCGCCGTCCGCGTGCTCCTCCGCCGCCCCGCGGCCCGGCTCAGGCGCGGAAGACATGGCGCCGAATCGCGGCCGCGTTGGAGAAGATGCGGATGCCGAGGACGACGACCACACCCGTGGACAGCTGCGAGCCGACGCCCAGCTGGTCACCGAGGAAGACGATCAGTGCCGCGACCACCACGTTCGACAGGAACGAGACGATGAACACCTTGTCGTTGAAGATCCCGTCCAGCATCGCCCGGACGCCGCCGAACACGGCGTCCAGCGCCGCCACCACCGCGATCGGCAGGTACGGCACGACGGCGTCCGGCACCTCGGGCTGGACGAAGAGTCCGACGACCACCCCGATCACGAGACCCAGTACGGCAATCACGGTCTAGCTGCTCCTGTCCCTGCGGACGACGACCCGGTCGGGGCCGTCGTGGACGAGTGGGCTGTCGTGGTCTTCGCGGACCCGCTCGGCGTACGCCGCCCGGTGCCCGCAGACGGTGAAACGGACGCGCTCGGACTCCCGGAGGTTCCGGCGGTGGGTGACGGCGTCGGGGTGACCGAAGCCGCCGACGAGGACGCCGGGGGCGAGGGCTCGGACGTGACCGGCTGGGCGGTCCGCAGCGTCACACCCACCGCGGCCGGCAGCGTCAGGCTCTTCTGCGCGGACATGGTCGACTTGATGCCGTACTTCTCCTGGAGCAGCCGCAGGTACTGCCCGGCCATGTCGTTCTCGAAGGCGGTGAGCAGCTTCGGCCCGTCGCCGATCGCCTGGATGTTGTACGGCGGGACGAGCGGCCGGTTGTCCACCAGCACCGCCTCGCCCGCGGCCCGGACCGCCGAGAGCGCGGTGAGTCGCTGGCCGTTGATCGCCACGGCTTCCGCGCCGGATCCCCACAGGCCGTTCACCACCAGCTGGAGGTCGCGGTCCCGCAGCCGGCCGCTGTTGGAGAAGCCCTGCCCGGCCCGCGGGTCGACGTTCCCCCCGCCACCGGTCCCCGCCGCGTCCTCCAGGACCAGCTTGACGCCCGGCCCCGCGACCTCGCCGAGGCCCACCGCGCCGGTCAGACCGCCCTCGTCGCCGTCGCCCGTGGCGAGCGCCTGCTGCTGCGTGCTCTCGACCTTGCGCCGCAGGTCCTGCACCTGCTGCTGGAGGTGGTCGGCCGAGCCGTTGGTGTCGTTGATCCGGTGGATCAGCGCGTCCCGCTCCTTGGCCAGCGTCGGCTCCGCCTTGTGCGCGTTCACCGCGCCGACCGTCACCACGACCCCGGCCAACGCCAGCCCGGCGCCCAGCGTGAGCAGGCCTCGGACCGTCCTGGGTATCCGGCTGTCGTGGTCTCCGCCCCGCGCCGCGGCCGCCTCGGCGTAGCCCTCGTCGAGGCTGTGGTCCATGACGTTGGTCAGCAGGGACATCGAGGCGTCCGGACGGTTGTACCGTCCGTTCGGGGCACTCGGCGTCGGCGTCGCTGGCATGCGGACCATCGTCCCACGTCGGCGAAGGGGCCCACGCACACCCCCTGAGCTGCACACACGACACAAAGTGACGGATCATTGCGAACAGTGTGAAATCGGACAGCGGGGCGCGCGGACCATGCCGCGCGCCCCGACCGTCAGGACCGTCGGACGATCAGGCCGGTGTCGTCACCGCCCGGCCCCGTCGACCACCGCCGCCCACTCGTCCAGCAGCGCCTCGGTCGCCTCGTCGTCCGGGCCCTCCGCCCACAGGTGGGTGGTCGCCTCGGCCGGGTCCGGCAGCACCAGCGTCCAGCGCCCGTCCGCCTCGACGACCCGGACGCCGTCGGTGGTGTCCAGCCTCCGACTGCCGGCCGCCTCGACCACCGAGCGCATCACCATGCCCTTGGCCGCCCACGGCGTCGCCAGGTCCCGGCGACGGATGTGCGCCTGCGGGATCCGCGCGTCGATCTGGCTCAGCGTGAGCTGGGTCCGCGCCACCAGGCCGACCAACCGCACGAAGGCCGCGGCCCCGTCCAGCACTCCGCTGAACTCCGGCACCACGAACCCGCCGCGCCCGTCCCCGCCGAACACCGTGCCCTCGGTGGCGGCCGCCTTCGCCAGGTCGTCCGGCGTCGTCGTGGTCCAGATGACCTGGGTGCCGTGGTACGCGGCGACCTGCTCGGCGATCCGGGTCGTGGTCACCGGCAGCGCCACCTGCCCGCTGCGCCGCTCGGCCGCGACCAGGTCCAGCAGCACCAGCAGTGCCCGGTCGTCGTCGATCACCCGGCCCAGTTCGTCGACGAACGCGACCCGCTCGCCGACCGGGTCGAAGCGGACGCCGAAAGCCGCCCGGGAAGAGGCCACCAGCTCGCCGAGCCTGGCCAGCCCGGCCCGCCGCTCCTCCGCGTCCTCCGTCGGCCGCGCCTCGTCCAGCCCGCTGGAGACGGTGAGCGCCTCCACTCCGAGCCGCCCGAGGATGCTCGGCAGAACCAGGCCGGCGCTGCCGTGCGCGGTGTCCACGACCACCTTCAGCCCGGCCTCCCGGACCCCGGTGGTGTCGACGGCCCGCAGCAGGTTGCCCGCGTAGGAGTCGAAGACGCTGGACGGGAAGGTCAGGTCCCCGATCTCACCGGGGAAGGCCCGCCGGTACTCCTGGCGCGCGTACACGCGATCCAGCTTGCGCTGGCCGGCCTGCGAGAGGTCGGCCCCGCGCTCGTCGAAGAAGAGGATGTCCAGCGAGTCGGGCACCCCCGGCGTGGTCCGCAGGAAGATCCCGCCCGCACTCCCCCGCGCGGTGTGCTGCCGGGCCACCGGCATCGGCACGTTCTCCAGGTCGCGAACGTCTATGGCCGACGTCTGGAGCGCCGAAATCATCGCCCGTTTGAGCGCACGCGCACCACGCGAGTGGTCACGCGCAATGGTGACGGTCGCCCCCTTCTTCAAGGTCGTGGCGTACGCGCCGGCCAACCGCACGGCCAGTTCCGGGGTGATCTCGACGTTCAGGATCCCCGACACGCCACGGACACCGAACAGGTGCTCCTGGCCGCGGGACTCCCAGATCACCGACGTGTTGACGACGGCGCCGGCCTCGATGGTCTTGAACGGATAGACCCGGACGTTCGCACCGATGATCGACTCCTCGCCGATCAGGCACTCGTCCCCGATCACCGCGCCGTCCTCGATCCGGGCGGCCCGCATCACGTCGGTGTTCTTGCCGACCACGCAGCCGCGCAGATTGCTCTGCGGCCCGATGTAGACGTTGTCGTGCACGACCGCCTTGTGGAGGAAGGCCCCGCGCTTGACCACCACGTTGCTGCCGAGCACGGTGTGCTCGCGGATCTCGACACCGGCCTCGACCTTGGCGTAGTCCCCGATGTACAGCGGCCCGCGCAGCACCGCCTCCGGGTCCACCTCCGCACCCTCGGCCACCCAGACGCCCGGCGAGATCTCGAACCCGTCGAGCTCGACGTCGACCTTGCCCTCCAGGACGTCCGCCTGGGCCTTGCCGTAGCTCTCGTGGGTGCCCACGTCCTCCCAGTAGCCCTCGGCGACGTAGCCGTAGACCCGCTTGCCCTCCTTCAACAATTGCGGGAAGACGTCACTCGACCAGTCGACGGACTCACCTGCTGCGACGTAGTCGAAGACCTCTGGTTCCATCACGTAGATACCGGTGTTCACAGTGTCCGAGAAGACCTGCCCCCAGGTCGGCTTCTCCAGGAAGCGCTCGACCCGTCCGTCGTCGTCCGTGATCGTGATACCGAACTCGAGGGGATTCGGCACCCTGGTGAGACAGACGGTGACCAGTGCGTTCTTGCTGCGGTGAAAGTCGATCAATTCCGAGAGGTCGAAGTCGGTCAGTGCGTCACCGGAGATCACCAGAAAGGAGTCGTCCTTCAACGCGTCCTCGGCGTTCTTGACACTCCCCGCGGTGCCTAGCGGCGTCTCCTCGTGGGCATAGGTCAGATGCATGCCCAGGTCCTCGCCGTCACCGAAGTAGTTCTTGACCAGTGAGGCCAGGAACTGGACGGTGACGACGGTGTCGGAGAGGCCGTGCCGCTTCAGCAGCCGAAGCACGTGCTCCATGATCGGCCTATTGGCCACCGGAAGCAGCGGCTTCGGCATGCTTGAGGTCATCGGGCGGAGTCGGGTTCCTTCGCCCCCTGCCATGACAACGGCTTTCATTACGGGTGCGTCCTCCTTTGCGGTGGTGGACCTACAGGTCCATCAAACCGTTCCAGAGGGATCCCTACCCGGAAGGTATCGTCCGACGCACCGATGCGGCGTGGGACTTCTCTCAGATCACGTCTCAGACTGCGGACGCGGAGCCCGTCGAGCCCGCTCGGGTGATCCGCCTGGCCTGAACCGCGTAAAGAATACCGGCCCACCAGTACAACGTGGTCCCCCACCAGATGAAGGCCCAGCTCACCACCTCGGCCGGCCGCGCGATCCAGCTGTCCACGCTGCCGAGCAGGAGAAGCGGAAACGCGTACATCAGATTGAAGGTCGCGGCCTTCCCCAGAAAACTCACCTGGAGCGGCCCGTAACCGTGCCGGTTCAAAATGGGCAGCAGCGCGCCGATAAACACTTCCCGGGCCAGCAGAATCGCCGTCACCCACCACGGAAGAATCTCACGCCAGGTCAAACCGACCAGCGTGGACAGCACATAGAGCCGGTCGGCCAGCGGATCGAGCAGTTGCCCCACCCGGCTGACCTGCCCCCACCGCCGCGCGAGTTTCCCGTCGAGGTAGTCGCTGACACCGCTCAGCATCAGGATCAGCAGCGCCCAACCATCGTTGTTGGGGCCATCGAAAACCGGCCAGAGAATCAGCCAGAGAAAAAGCGGAACACCGACCAGCCGGCCCATGCTGAGCAGGTTGGGGATGGTGAGGACGCGATCGGTCTGGACCCGCGTCTCCTGGACCTCCACCCGGGGGCCTCCTGTCCCGTGTGATGACAATGCACGTTGACCCTACAACAGAAAAGCCCCCGCCAGGTTCACCCGGCGGGGGCTTCTCTCGAATGATTGTTCGGCGGCGTCCTACTCTCCCACAGGGTCCCCCCTGCAGTACCATCGGCGCTGTAAGGCTTAGCTTCCGGGTTCGGAATGTAACC
>NZ_JBHXMU010000020.1:0-116191 GCF_042720685.1 Kitasatospora sp. NPDC058492 | reverse complement strand
GATCCGACAACCGCTCACCCGCACACGACTTGACCTGCCCCACCCTCGCCACACCACAACCAACGAGACAGACACACCAAAGTCACTGGCATTGGGCCTAGACCACGCCATGAACCAGTTCCTCGACCACCGCCCCCGCCGCCGGATTCTGCCGCTGCTCCTCCTCGGTGTCGTTGGCCTGCTCGCCTTCGTCGCCATCGGGGTCGCCATCGAGTCCGGAAGCGAGCCCCGCGGGCCCAAGGTGTTCACGCCGCCGGCCGCCATCCCGCCGCCGGGCTCGGTCACCGGTGTGGACTCCACCGGGTCGCCCGCCCCCGGGCTGACCGGCCCGCTCCAGCTCGTCCGCGGAGAGCGCCTCGTCAACGGGGTTCAGGTGGGCTACCCGCATTCCACGGTAGGTGCTGTTTCGGCGGCGGTCGAGTACTGGCGCCAGCTCGGCTCCACCCTTGAACCCGACCGCGCGGCGGCCGTCGCCCGGCTCGTCGCCGTCGACTCCTGGTCCAACGCCGCAGACGTCCTCGCCAAGGGACCGGTCGCCACCCGCAAGGGGCTCGGCCTGCCGACGAGCGGCCAGTTGCCGCCCGGCACCTCCGTCGTCCTGTCGCCCGTCGAGTACCAGGTGCGCTCGGTCGGCCCCGACAACGTCCAGGTCCTGCTGCTGGCCACCTACACCACCAGCGTGCCCGGCACCGGGATGCAGACCCGCATGGGCGCCTACCCGCTCGACCTCACCTGGTCCGCGACCGACTGGCGCATCCCCGCCCCCTCGGGCAACTCCACCACCGACTACACCAGCCTCATCGCCGAGCCGGGCAGCCCCCAAGCCTCGGCCAAGGGCTGGCAGGAACTGAAGCGATAACGATCATGGTCACCAGCACCACCAGGGGGCCCGCATGCCCTGCGGCCTGACCAGTCCCCTCGACTGCATCCCCGGACCCAGCGACACCATCCTCGGGAGCCTCGCGGGCGACGCCGCCACCAACGTGGCGAGCGGCGCGTGGGAGTCGATCTGCAAGAGCTTCGCGGACGCCGCGACCGAGCTGCTCAAGACGTTCGCCACGGCCTTCGTCAAGATCCCGCCCGTCGACCTCGCCAGCAACGGCATACGCAGCGTCTACGCGATATCCCTCGGCATCGCTGGCCTCGTCGCCTGCCTGCTGGTCATCGTCCAGGTCATCCGTACGGTGATCACCCACGACGGCCGCCCACTGGCCACCGCCGCCGTAGGCGTGGGGAAGGCCGCGCTCGCGTTCATGCTCACGCTGATCGTCTCCTCCACGGCGTTGGTGGCGAGTGACGAACTGACCAAGTACATCGTCGACAACTCGCTCGGCGGGCAGCAGGCGCTCAGCGACAAGATCGCCAAACTGGTCTCCTACACGCCGGGGACCGCGGCCTCGCTCCTGCTGATCATCGCCATCATCGGCATCCTGCTGACGCTGGTGCTCTGGTTCGAGATGCTGCTGCGCAACGCCGCGATCGCCGTGCTGATCGCCACCTCGCCGATCAGCGCGGTGGGGCAGGTGTCCGACTCCACCAAGAGCTGGTGGTCCAAGCTGGTCTCCTCCACCGTCCAGCTGATCATCCTCAAGCCGGTCATCGCGCTGGTCTTCGCCCTCGGCTTCAACATCGCGGGCGACTCGAAGGACCTCCAGACGACCCTGTCGGGGATGCTCATCCTGCTGCTCGCGGCCCTGGCGTGGCCAGCCATCGCACGCTTCTTTACGTTTGCGTCGGTCCAGGTCGGCGGCGGCGCCGGTCTCGCCGCACTGCTCGGCTTCGCCGGAGGTCGGCTGAGCGCCCCGGGCGGTCCGGCGACCGGCACCTCCCCGGACTCGTTCGGGCAGGAGAGCGCCAGCCGCACGATGAGCAGCTTCGCAGGCAAGGGCGGAGGTGCTGCCGCCGGAGGTGCCGGAGGTACCGGAGGCGCTGCGGCCAGTGGATCCGGTGCCGCAGCGGGCCCGGCCGGGCTGATCGCCGCCGCAGGAGTCCGGGCCGCGCAGCAGGCGGTCAACTCCTTGGCCGGAGGCATGGAGAAGATGGCCGGCCACGCGGGGGTGCAGGGCGCGAACCCGTACGCGGCGCAGCCAGCCGGGTACGTCAACCGTCACGCTGGCGCACCGTTGCCCACCGCCGGGGGGCTGCTGCCAGACCAGCCGACGCCGGACTGGTCGGACCAACAGGAGCCGCAGGCCGAAGCGGGACCGGCCAGCCCGCAAGCCGATCACCAGCAGGCGCTCCGGGACATCACCCCGGATCTGCCGGTCGCCGGTTCTCCGCGGAGCGACCCACCGACCATCGAGATGCCCCCGGTACCCGCAGGCTCGCCCGCCGGTGCGTCGGCGGGCGCGGATTCCCCGGCAGGGCCCACGCCTCAGGGGCGTCCCGTACCGGGCCCCCCGCTTCGGGAGGCCCAGCCCGGAAGTGCGTCGTCCGCATCCGGCGCTGCGGTGCCCGCCCAGGCCCCGGCCGCCGCGAGCCGGTCCGCCTCCGGGGCCGCACCGCTCCAGGCCAGCCGACCCACGGCTGGCCCGAGGCCCGAACGGGCGTCGTCCGCATCCGGCGCTGCGGTGCCCGCCCAGGCCCCGGCCATCGCGAGCCGGTCCGCCTCCGGGGCCGCACCGCTCCAGGCCAGCCGACCCACGGCTGATCCGAGGCCCGAACCTGCCCCTGAGCGCACCGCGCCCGCACCAGCCCCGGCGGACCGCCCCGGTGCGCCCCGGGCCCAGGCCGCCCCGGTCGAGCCCCCTGCCCAGACCACCCGCCCTGACCACTCCGAAGGAGGGGACAAGTCATGAGCACCGAGACCGCTCCCACCCGCACGTACTTCGGGTGGCAGCAAGAGCGAGTGGCCTTCCTTTTCGGCCTCTCGGCCCAACGAGCCGCGATGGTCGGCGCCGGTGTCCTCGCGGTGATCTGGCCGTTCGCAATCTCGCACGTCCAGGCCGGAGTTGTGACCTGGCCCCTGTCGTTTGTCCTCTTCCTACTCGCGTTCGTCCGGATCGCCGGCCGTACGGTCGATGAATGGGCGGTCGCCGCAGTGTCCTACGAAATCCTCCGCTTCCGCGGGCAGAATCGTTTCCTCTCCGGTGCCTTCGCGCCCCGTACGTCCGAGACGGACGAACCGAAGATGGACCTGCCGGGCATCCTCGCCCCGCTGGCGATCCTCGAAGCGGACGGGGGCAGCGGCGCCCCGATCGCCGTGATCCACCACCAGCTCGACCGCACGTACACGGCGGTCGCCCGGGTGCGCTTCCCCGGCATCGGCCTGGCCGACTCCATCAGGCGCGACCAGCGGGTTGCCAGCTGGGGTGCGCTGCTCAAAGCCCAGTGCACCGAGGGCAATCCGATCATCCGAATACAGGCGCTCCAGCGCATCGTCCCGGAATCCGGTGCCGCTCTCCAGCGCTGGCACAGCGACCACGTTGCCACCGAGGCGCCCGCCGTCGCGGTCGATGTCACCAAGTCGCTGCTGTCCACCGCCACCCTGGCCACCAGCCAGCGGGAGGCGTACCTGGCGATCACGATGGCCGCAGCCCGTGCCGCCGGCCCCATCAAGGCGGCGGGCGGCGGTGACGCCGGAGCCGCCGCCGTCCTGGTCCGCAACCTTCGCGCCATGACATCCTCGATCGCTTCCGCGGACCTCCAGGTCGAGAGCTGGCTCAACCCCCGCGAACTGGCCGAGGTCATGAGGACCGCGTTCGACCCGGACTCCAGCCGGATGCTCGCAGAGCGACGGGCAGCGGCCACCGCCGCCGTGCTCCGAGGTGACGAGGTCCCCTTCGAGGCAGGAGTGGACCCGGCAGCGGCCGGTCCGTCCGCCGCCCACAGCTGGCGCGGCCGGTACGAGCACGACGGAGCGGTGTCGGTGACCTTCTCCGTCAACAGCTGGCCGAAGAACAAGGTGTTCTCGACCGCCCTTGCTCCTCTGCTGGGCGAAGGCAAGTACCGCCGGACGCTGAACATGCACATCGAGCCCCGCAGCCCGCGCGCCGCCGAGCGCGAGATCATGCAGGAGCGCACCGCCCGCGAAGTCGCCGTCAGCATGCGGCACAAGACCGGCCAGATCATCCCGGAGCACGAGAAGCAGGCACTGCGCCGCGCCGAGGCCCAGGACCAGGAGCGCGCCGCCGGCCACGGCACCGTCCGCTACACCGCGTACTGCACCGTCACCGTCACGGACCCCGCAGACCTCGAAGACGCGTGCAGTGAGATCCTGGCCGACGCCAACAGCGGCAGCATCGAGCTCCAGCGGATGTGGCTCACCCAGGACATCGGGTTCGCCGTCGGCGCGCTGCCGGTCGGCATGGGCCTGCCCAAGAAGCGGGCCGCGTGATGTTCCGTCGCCGACCCGCCACTGAACTCCCCGTCCTCGACCTCACCGACGTGCTCGGCCGCCCGGCCCCGGTGGCGCCGAAGCCTGCGGCGCGGAAGGCGCCGAAGCAGCGCCGGGAACCCGTCGCGCCCCGTCGCGGCTACGCCCGCCCGTTCGCCGGGCGCGCACCGAGGATGCCCCAGGTCCCGGTTTTCCGAGGCGGCACCGGCCAGGTCCAGGGGCTGTACCCCTGGCTCTACGGCGCCTCCATGCCCGCAGCCGGCGCCTACATCGGCGTCGACTGCCTGTCCGGCGGCGCCTTCGCCTGCCACCCGATCGAGTGGCTCCACCGCGGGCTGATCACCAACCCCAACCTGCTGATCACCGGCGTCCCCGGCACCGGCAAGAGCGCGACGATCAAGGCCCTGGTGACCCGCCTGGCCGCCTACGGCGTCCGATCGTTCATCTTGGGCGACATCAAGAACGAGTACGCCGGGCTCGCCAGGGCGTTCGGCGTCGAGCCGGTCGAACTCGGCCCGGGGCTGCGGAACAGGCTCAACCCGCTGGACGCCGGCCCGCTCGGCAGCAACCTGCCCACCGACCCGGAGGAACTGCGCGAGCGCCTGGACGAAGTCCACCGCCGCCGGATCACCCTGCTCTCCTCCCTGCTGGTCATGCGGCTCGGCCGCAACCTCACACCCACCGAGGAAGCCGCCCTCTCCCTCGCCATCCAGCACGCCTCCGGCCAGGCCACCGGCGCCAGCCACCTCGCCGACCCGACGATCCCGCAGGTCTGGGCCCTGCTGCGCGACCCGCTGCCCGAGATGGCCCAGGACTTGCGCGTCCGCGGTACCGACGTGACCGAACTGCGGGAGATGATCCGCCCGGCCGCCGACGCCCTCGGCAACATGGTCCGAGGTTCCCTCAGCGGCCTGTTCGACGGACCCACCACCGTTCGACCCGACTTCGGCGCGCCGATCCAGACCGTCGACCTGTCCCGGATCGACGGCCGCGGCGACGAGACCGTGGCCATGACTCTCGCCTGTGTGTCGAGTTGGGGCCAGGCCGCAATCGACGAGCCGGGCGGGCCCGTACGCCTGGTCGTACGCGACGAGCTGTGGCGCGCGATGCGCGTGCCGGCCATGATTCGCAAGCTCGATTCGGACCTCCGGCTCTCGCGAGCCCAGGGCACCATCCAGGTCTTGAGCACGCACCGGCTGTCCGACTTCGAGGCGGTCGGCGCCCAGGGCAGCGAAGAGGTCAGCATCGCCCGCAACCTGATCTCCAGCTGCGACGTGCGGATCTGCCTGCGCCAGGACACCGCGCCCTTGGCCATGACGCGCGACGTGATCGGCTTGACCGACACCGAGTGCGCGCACATCGCCAGCTGGTCGGGTGAGCAGATCGGCCGCGCGATCTGGAAGATCGGCCGGAACTCCAGCCATGTGGTCCAGACCATTCTGAGTCCGGTCGAGAGGCAGTTGTACTACACCAACGAGCGGATGGCTGTGTGAGATGGCCTCCGCCTCGAACGCCACGGTCGCGCGGCGGCCGGTGCTGGACGGCCCCGCGGACTACCTGATCGTCCTGCTGATCATCGTCGTGGTCACGGTCACCGTGGGAACCTGGGCAACCGGCCAGGTCGCCGGACTGATCACCCACGCCGCCTGGCCGGCCGTCCCGTTCGGCGACGCCTTCGCCGTCGCCAAACAGATCCCCCACCACCTGGACGACCCGAGAGCAGCCTGGCCCGAGCCGGTCCGCTCCGACCTGCCCGGGCCGGCAGGCTTCGCCGTCGCCGCCGCGATCGTCGCCAGCGGGATGCTCACCGCAGGCGCCTTCGCCGTGCGCCGCCTGCGCCGCACCCGCTCGGTGCGCGGCTTCGCCTCCGCCTCGCAGTTGTCGAAGACCCTGTCCGCCAAGGCGGTCGAGAAGCGCGGGCCCATCGTTCGCCCCTCCCTCAAGGGCAGTCGGATCGCCGCCGCCGACGTCGCGGTGACGCTCGGTCGCACCCTGGCGGGGATGCTGCTGTGGGTGGCCGTCGAGAACTCGGTGTTGATGCTGGCCGCCCCGCGCCAGGGCAAGACGAGCCAGGTGATCATCCCGTGGATCAAGGCGTGGCACGGCCCGATGCTGATTACCAGCGTCCGCGGTGACGTGCTGGATGCGACCGCGCTGATCCGGCGCCGCCGGGGTCCCGCCCTGGCGATGGTGCCGACCGGCATGGTCGACTGGCCGGACCAGGTGCAGTGGTCACCCACCAGCGGCTGCGAGGACTTCGGCAAGGCGATGCAGCGGGCCGACCTCATGGTCAAGATCGGCAAGAGCGAGACCACCGACTCCTCCGGCGCCGGCTTCTTCGGCGCCACCGCGACAAGCCTGCTGGCCGGCTGGCTGCACGCCGCGGCGATCACCGGCCGCAGCATGGAGGACGTCCTGCGCTGGGGCTTCAACGCCCACATCGAGGAACCGATCAAGCTGCTCGCCGAGTCCCGCCGCGCCGAGCCCGGCGTCGCCGAAATGCTCGACGGCCTCTACCGCAACCCGGGCGACACCAGGGCGAACCTCTTCGCCACCGTGCAGACCGCGCTGACACCCCTGTTCTCGCCGCTGGCCCGCGCCACCTTCGTCCCCAGGGCCGGAAACGGCATCAACATCGAGGACTGGCTGCGGAGCAACGGCACCATCTACCTGCTGGTGGACAAGGAAGAGGCCACCGCGCTCGCCCCCCTGATCTCCGCCTTCGTTTCCGAGGTCTTCGGCACCGCCAAGCGCCTCGCCGACCGGTCGCCCGGGGGCCGACTCGATCCGCCGCTGGGAGCACTGCTGGACGAGGTTGCCAACGTCACCCCGCTGCCCAACCTCCCCGACCTGATGTCCTTCGCTGGCGGCTCGGGCATCTTCACCGTCGCCGTACTCCAGAACATGGCCCAGGCCAGGAAGACGTGGGGGCGCGAGGGGGCGGAGATGCTCTGGGGCAGTTCCACCGTCAAGATCGCCCTCGGCGGCCTCGGCGGCGACGAACTCGAAGAGTTCTCCAAGCTAGCCGGCATCTACCGCGAGTCCCTGACGACCTACCAGAGCGGCGCTCAGGGCACCACGATGCAGACCACCCTCCAGGACCGCAAGACCGTCACCCCCGACGAGATCCGCACCCTCGACGAGGAGAAGCGCGAGGCCCTGGTCATCCACGCCACCACCCCCATCACCAAGGTCCGCATGCAGCGCCACTACGAGAGCCCCGACCGCAAGCTCTACGAGGAGAGCAACGAGTGGTCGAAGCGGTACCGCGCGGGCGAACTCGACCCCATCGAGGCCGCCGCGTGACCCCCCGACCCGCATGGAGCGGGCACCACGTCGAGGCGCGCACCGACGCCGACCGGCGCTGGGAGTCCCGGTTCGACCAGCGGCACCACCAGGGCCTGCTCCGCCGCCCCGAGCCCCCGACCGACTACACCCTGCGATGGAGCGGGCCGGTGCGCGGAATCGACGGCGCGCTCTACCACGCCGGAGAGGACCACACCGGAGCTCCGGTGATCTCCGTGTTCAGCCCCGGCTACCAGGAGATCGTCCCCGTTTCGTGGGCCACGGACGACTGGGCCGAGCACCGCGCGCTCACCGACGGCCCGTTCGTGGCCCTCAGCGACTGGCGCCCGGCGCGCGCGGACCACGAGGACCTGGTGCTCGCCTACCTCACCCAGCGCCCGCGTGAGCTGAACGACTTCGGCAGGTGGGTGCCGGTGGACACCTTCACCACCCACGTCCGCTACGGCATCTACGAGGCGATGCTTGCGTTGCACGCCGCCGCGGAACCGGTCACCCCCGCCGCAGTCGAGGAGCGTGTGCGCCAGAACACCGAAGAGCTGTCGCCCCGCCTTGCGCAACTGGTCGTCGACACCATGGACACCCCCGCCTACCTTCGGCGGCTCATGCTCACCCCGAGCACGTCGATCGAAGCACTCGACGCCGCCGTGCACCTCGTGATGGCCGACTGGAACGCCGCATCGGCCGCCCGCCGTACGGACACGAGGCACCAGCACACCGGGCACCCGGACAATCCCGCCGAGGCCAGCCCGCACCCGCCAGCCCAGCTCCAGGACCAGCCATGACCGAGCCCACGATCACGCCGATCGGCAGGGTCAAGCACCGCCCGCGCACCCACATCCGACGCTCCCGTGGGCGCCACGCCACCCCCGGGCCGACCACCGGCACCCAGCCGGCCGCTACCGAGGCGAACCCCCGCACCCGGCTGGTCGAGTGGCACACCATGACCGGCCCCGAACGCATCGCGGCCTGGGGCGGCCTCTGCGACTGGGTGACCTGGCTCCACGACCGCTACGAACTGGCCGTGGAATCGAGGCTGCCGCAGTGCTGGGCGGAACACCCCGGACTGATCGAAGAGTTGTGGGCGCTCAAGGTCTGGCGGGAAGAGATCTACGGCGCCGCCCCGGAACAGCAGGTGGGCCAGGCAGCCCGCTACTGGCACACCGAGCTGCGCACCGTGGTGGCCAACGCGACCGCCGTCTACGCCACCGCCTGCCGAACCGGGCACCGCACCCCCGACTTCCGGGCCGCCGACTCCCCAGACCTCCAAGAACGCTGGGCTGGCGCCGACGCCTGGGCCGGCATCCCCAGCCAGCTGCTCGCCGCCCACACGGACACCGCCGAAGCCGGCAGTCCGGACCGGCTCACCGCGGCCCAGATGGACGATGCCCGGTCCCGCGGCCTTGCCACGCCGATCAGCCCCGGCATCCCCGAGTACGTGCGATTCGCCGACGCCTGGTGGGCCGTCGACATCGACGGGGCCTGGCTGCGCGTCGTCAACGAGGAACTGCTGGAACGGCTCGACGACGCCGCCGCCCGGATGGCCGCCGCCGATGACGCTGCACGCCGCTACCGCGAAGCCACCACCGGAACGAGGACGAACCGATGACCCACCCCGAACTCGCGCTCCGCGCCGAGCAGGCCGTCATCGGTGCCGCACTACGCGACCGCCAGCGCCTGGACGACATCGCCTACCTCACCCCCGACCGCATGGCCCACCCCACCCACCGCGCCCTGATGGCCGCGCTGATCGAGTCGCGCACCAGCGCCCCGACGGCGTCGGCCGCCCAGCTTCCGGAGCTGATCGCTCAGCGCACGGCCATCAGCGGAGTCAACGCCGACTACCTGCGCCGCCTCGCCGACGCCGCACCGCAGCCCCGCAACATCGCCAGCTACGCCCGCATGGTCCAAGAGGCCGCCGTCCGTCGAGACCTCGCCCTTCACGTCGACCGGCTCCGGACGACCGCCCCGGGCCTGCGCGGGCCGGACCCGGTGCTCGACCGCCTCGCCCAGGCGATGCGGAGTACCGAGCAAGCGGTTCCGGTGGCCAGGATCAACGAGCCGGCCCCCGCACCGTACGAGCCCCGGGCGAGGACATCCGGAGAGCAAGAAGTCCGGGTCGACGTCCGTCTTGAGCGCCAGGACGCCGTGCTCGCAGAGCTTCTCCAACACCCGGAGCAGGTCAGGGAGGTCAGCAGCTGGTTGTACCCCGAGGTGTTCGAAGAAGGCCCGCGCCGAGAGGTCTACGAGGCCATCGTGGTCGTCGCTGAGCGGGACGACCCGGTCGACCAGCTGACCGTCGAGTGGGAGGTCTACCAGCAGGCCCCCCAGGCGTACGAGGTGACGGTGGAGGTGAGCGTCGAGGAACGCCCCGACTACCTCACCCGGCTGGCTACCACAGCCGTCGTCGTCGGAGCCGCCGTCGAACTCTCCGGAGAGATCCTGGCCGAGGACATCCGAACGAAGCTCGCCACCGACTTCTCCGACATCGGGATCGCCACCCGCACCCCTGCCGCGGAGCCCAAGACGAGTCTGGACGTCAGGGCGACCACGCCGACCGCTCGCGTCGAGCCGGCGCCACTCCTGCAACCGCCGCCGGTACAGCAGACCCCCACCATCCAGCCGAACATCCGGCCGTGAGGGGGATCGCGATGACCAACACCGACGCGGGCCTGCTGGCCGACCTCAGCCACGCCGCCATGGACGCTGCCCTCGCAGACGGTACGGCCCGGCACCTCAGCGAGACGATCCGCGACTTCGCCCGGTACCGGGAATCCTGGTGGATCTACGACCGGGCCGGCTGGTGGCAGGTCACCAGAGCAGACGTTGCCGCCGGACTGGACCTGATGGAACAGAACATGCGCCGCGCTGATCAGGCAGTGCGACGCAGCGTGCGCTAGGGCCCCTCTTTCGGATCTTGCCAGGTGTGCGTTACTGGCAGGCCCCGAGTGTTCGGAGATCACCGTCGGGCCAGCGATGGTGGTCGGATTCTCGGAGAAGAGCTGGGGCTTCGGGGCGGAATCCTCCTGTGACCGTTTTTGATCAGTTTGATGTGGAACCGGCTCCCTGTTCGGCGTCAGTGTGTCCGGCGAAACGGGGAGGATTGCGTGGGGCCTTCCAGGGCGACCGGCTACCGGTCGGCGCGCTACCGTTCTTCGCAACGGCCCTACCCCGCACGGGGGTTGCCCCGCCCGGTGTCATCACCACCGGACGAGGCTGTCAGGCCAGCCATGGAGGTACGCCTACCTATGTATGACCGACCTGCTCCTGGACGGGCTCTGCCCGAGGTGTTCGCCCACGCTATCAGGGGCGGCGGCCCCTTCGCGGGATTGCGCGGGGTGCGCGCTATCCGCGGTGCGGTACAACTGCACGCAGCCCTCGCCCCGTTGGTGCTCACGTGGGCGGTTCTGTCGCCCGTTGAGGCGGAGTGGGCGCGCACGGCGTTGATCCTCGGTGTACTGAGGATGTGCCGCAGTACCGGCTTTGAGTGGATCTGGGTCCGCGGTTTCTGAGCCTGCCCCCGCAGGCCGGTCCGGGTGCCTGCGGGCACCCGGACCGGCCGCCGCGCTCACCCTTTTTTGCGCCCCCGTGCGCGCCTTCGCGCCCCCGTGGCTGCGGCCGGGCATGTTCCTCCCGACATCGACGCCGAACGGAGCCCTCGTGTCGCTAGCCCCTGTCGGCTACGCCGCTTTCGTCGAACTGCACTACGGTCACTACGAGATGTACGCGTGGGCACGCCTGGGCGACGCCGGCCTCGCCAAGCAGGTCGTTGCGCTCGTTCTGCGCAGGACGGAGGCGGACTGGGCGTGGGCGCTGCGCGACGATCCTGCAGCCTTCACCTGGCGGGCCTTGTGCGAGGCCGTCACCCTGGCCCGCAAGGACGCGTCGGCCTCCCCCTTGGATGCCCTCCATCGCGTCATGCCCGACCGGGTCGCCGATGCTGCGCTGCTGCACGAGCTCCTCGGCCTGGAACCGGACGCTGCGGCCGCGCTGATGGGGCTGGATGAACCCGCCGTCCACGTCCAGCTGAGGGCCGCCCGTCGCTGGCGGACCGACCGCGATTCCACCGGGGGTGCCTGACACTCCGTCGACCGACCCGACAGCCTGGCGAACCGACCATGAATGCTCCGGTTGGCCAGGCTTTTGGTCATGTCTTAACCACCTTCACCCGCACGTGTGGTTTCAGCACTTCGGATCACGGCATATTATGATGCAGCGTCATACTTGCTCGTTGGCACTGAAGTTCGCATCACGCAGGGGGTAGCGGGTGAACCGGAACGAAGCCGACGACTGGCAAGAGCCTATTGACAGGGGCAGGCCAAGTGCGGCTCGCATGTACGACTTCCTGCTCGGGGGGAACCGCAACTACCCGTCCGACCGCAGGGCGGTCGAGGAGTTACTGAAGACGGTGCCGAGCAGCCGCGAACTGGCGCTCAACAACCGCAGCTTCCTGATCCGTGTGGTCAGGCACATCGCCGAAACTTACGGGAT
Source organism: Kitasatospora sp. NPDC058492 (assembly GCF_042720685.1). NCBI lineage: Bacteria > Bacillati > Actinomycetota > Actinomycetes > Kitasatosporales > Streptomycetaceae > Kitasatospora > Kitasatospora sp. NPDC058492. Next base: position 104,061 of record NZ_JBHXMU010000020.1, on the reverse strand, counting down.
CAAGCAGTTCATCGATCACGGCTCGGGCTTACCCACCCAGAGCAACGTCCACGAGGTCGCCGAAGCCGTCCATCCGGACGCGCGCGTGGTGTACGTCGACAACGATCCGATGGTCCTCGGCTACGGCAGAGCCGTGCTGGATGAGAGCCCGAACGCGGTGATCCTCAACGCCGACATGGCGGACACGCCCGCGATAGTGGCCGGCCTCAAGGATCGGATCGACCTGGCCGAGCCGGTCGCGGCACTCTTCGTCTCCGTGCTCCACTGCGTCCCCGACCGGGACAACGGCGACCCGAAGGCGATCATCGAGCGCACGGTGAGCCTGCTCGCCCCGGGCAGCGTCGTGGTGATCTGTCAGCTGGTCAGCGACGACGCCGCCATCCGCAACACGGTGACCGAGCTGATGCAGCAGCAGACCGGCGGCAAGTGGGGGTGCGTGCGAACTGAGGCCGACGTTCGCGGCTTCTTCGATGTCGACAGGCTCGTCGTCGAGCCCCCCGGCCTGGTGGACGTCACCGACTGGCACCCCGACGTTCATGCCCCCGCCCGGCAGGCGACCTCGGAGTGGATCGAGTTTGGCGGGCTCGCCCGGGTCGTCTGACCCGAACGCGCCCGCCAGTTTCGCCCGGCCCAGCTCTGCCACTACAGGCGGAGCTGGGCCTCCATCAGGGCGTTCTCGATGAGTCGGCGGCTGTCCCGGTAACCGGGGGCCCTCATGAGCACGTTGTCGATGAGATCGTCGAGGTCCACGTAGTCGGGGTCGGTCACCTCGTTGATCCCGGGGAGCGAGCCGCGGTGGAAGGACGCTGTGCGGCCCGTCTCGTTGTAGATGACGTCGGGGACCGCGTCCGCGAGCGCCTTGCGGAATCCGAGACGGGTCAGGGTGCTCACCGGGACGGCCAGGGGAGCCCGCGCGGTCATCACCCGGATGCCGACCGGCAGGGCCCGGTTCTCCACGAGGCCGAGCAGCTCCTGCAGCTGGTCGATCAGCACCTCCGGGTGGCCGAAGTCTGCGTAGAGCAAAGCCTCCTCGACGAAGAACCGGCCCTTGGGCTGGTCCGTGATCAGCCGCCCCGCGAACCGGGTGCGGCGCTCGGCCCGCAGCCCGACGACCACTTCCTGCAGACCGGCGTCCCTCAGGCTGGCCGGCAGGGTGTAGCGGGTGACGAGCCTGGAGTACGCCTCGGTCTGGAGCTGGCCGGGGATCGCATTGCGGTCCACCACGAAGAATTCGGTCGCCGACTCCTCCAATGAGGTCAGTCGGAGCATCGAGTCGGGCACCACCTCGCGGTGCCCGCTGCGGAACCTCGACGCCCAGCCCTCCTTCGACGCGGCGAACGCGAGGGCAGTCAGGTGGTCGCGGTGGGTGCCCGGCGCGATGTCCAGGGCGTCCAGGATGATGGACACGATGTGCGGCTTGTCGATCCGCACCTCGCCGCGTTCGAGACGGCTGTAGTGCGACGTGCTGACCCGCTTGTTGGTCGCCTCCACCACCTCGCTCTGCTTGCGGCGCCCGCGCGCGACCTCCAGGTGGGCGCCCAGGAGCAGCGCTGCCTCGGCCCACGGCCGGTCCGTACCGCCCCCGCGTCCAGAAATGAATGTGTCGACGGCCATCAGGCCCCCCAGTGCTTTATCCCAACCATTGAGCTATCCGGATGAGTTTCGCACAAGGGAGCCCGGCCGTCACACCAATCAGCTAAGACGGGAATCATCCGCCAGCTGAAGATCAAACCGCCAGATGATCGAATTCCCCGTTACGGGCACCGTCCAACAGGGCGTGGATCTCGGTACGGGTGAACACCAGGGCCGGGCCCCCCGGATACCGACTGTTGCGGACCGCCACCGCACCGTTGTCCAGCGCGCGAAACTCCACACAGGACCCGGAGCCCACGCTGCGCCTGGCCTTCTGCCACGGGCCCTTGGCCTTGATGGTGTCCGCCGCCATGCCGTTGAAGATCTCCATTGCGATCCCTCTTTCATGATCGAACGACACCCCACTCCCATTGGTCGTATTAATGGGAAGCCCCTGCCGGGAGGCCTGCGAAATCCTGCACGGGATTTCGCAGGCCGAGTGAGAAGAATCATTCACCCTTGCTGGCGGAAAACACCACTACACGATCGAGTGAATGCCTGCGAAGTTTGCACATCTATGACGGAACTATGATCGCACCCATCGGCCCTTCCTTGTGGAACCCTCATGAAGGCAGCGAATCGCTACTCCTGGGTCGCTTCTTTTGGCTCAGCGGGCGAATCAGGCGAAGATGCCGACGATGTGGAGTCCGGTCCGGACAGCGGTGGCGGTCTTCTCGTAGCGGCTGGCCAGACCTCGCCAATTCTTCAGGCGGTTGATGCGCCGTTCGACAGTGTTGCGCTGCTTGTAGGGTTCGAGGTCGAGAGCTGGCGGCCACTGGTTCGGCCCTTGTGTCTGCGGTTGGCGATCTGGTCGGCGGGCTGCGGGATCACCGCCCGGATGCCGCGCCTGCGCCGGTGCTTGTGGAGGGCTCTCGACGAGTAGGACCGGTCCGCCAGCACCACGACGGGCCGAGTCCGAGGTCGTCCGATCGGCCGTCAACTCTCGACCGTCCCGTCGCATGTCGGCGGCCGCCTGCTCGGCTGCGACCAGGCAGCCGATCTCGGCAGCCATGGGAGGGGGTCGGAAGGGTGGCGCCGCGCTGGCTGCGAGAACGTCGCAGCACATCCGGACATCCGGGTGAGGCTGGGCGATCGATCAGCAGGCACCGGTTCTTGCCGGCTCCGGCCTGCACCCATGCACAGTTGTAGTAGCGCGGGCCTTCCCCTCCGGCGCCAGCGCTCTGCCGGTGCCAGGTGTCCCGAGGCCGTGGGGCGGCCACGGTGCGTGCGCAAATACCTGAGGTATGGTCAAGAGTCCTGTTCAACACAGATGTTGGTGCCGGGTGTAAGGTCATTGCTGCGCTGGTGCGGACTCCGCCGAAGTCGGAACGCATCGTTGTCGGCTCACCTTGGAGGACAGGTGCCAGCGGTTCAGCGGATCACGTCTCGCAACGCGCGGTTCCAGCAATGGGAGGCGCTGCTCAGCAACAGGAAGAAGCGGAATCAGCTCGGCGAGTTCCTGGTTCAAGGGGTACGGCCGATCTCGCTCGCTGTCGAGTACGGCTGGCCGATCAATGCCCTGCTCTACGACGACAGGCGGAAGCTGTCGGACTGGGCGCAGGAGCTGCTGCGGACAACACGGGCTGAGCGGATCGCGATGGCGCCGGAGCTGTTGGCAGAACTCGGGGAGAAGGCCGAGGGTGCGCCCGAGGTGATCGCGGTGGTCGGCATGCCGGCGGACGACCTGAACCGGATCGAGGGCGGGCCGGACTTCTTGGGTGTCCTGTTCGACAGGCCGACCACCCCCGGCAACATCGGCAGCATCATCCGATCGGCCGATGCCTTCGGTGCGCACGGGATGATCGTCTCGGGTCACGCGGCCGATGTCTATGATCCGAAGGCCGTGCGGGCGACCACGGGCAGCCTGTTCTCGCTGCCGTCGGTCCGGGTGCCGGGGCCGACCGAGGTGATGGCCTGGGTGGAACAGCAGCGTTCCGCGGGTCAGCCGCTGGTCCTGGTGGGCACGGACGAGAAGGGTGACGCGGACGTCTACGACTTCGACCTCACCCAGCCGGTGCTGCTGCTTGTGGGGAACGAGACGACCGGGCTGTCCAGCACGTGGCGGGAGCTGTGTGACTTCACGGTGAGCATCCCGATGACGGGGGCGGCCAGTTCACTGAACGCGGCGAACGCCACGACTGCGGTCCTGTATGAGGCTTCCCGGCAGCGGATCGCCGCCGGGAAGCGTCCTCGCTGATCGCGGGTCAGACCCACGTGCCGCCCGATGCGGCACGGCGGTAGACCTCCAGGTACTTCGCGGTGATCACATGGTGGCCCCACCGCTCGACGGCGGTGGCCCGGAGGTGCTTCGGGGCCGGGAGGCCGGCTAGGACCTTGGCGGCCTGCTCCGGGGTGGGCGTCAGCTGGGAGGGCAGGGCGGCACCGACTTGCGGGGCGATCTCGGCGAGGCACCCGTTGTCGGTGGCGATGACGGGGGTGCCGCTGACGGCGGCCTCGGCGACGACGGTGGCGCCGGGTTCGATCCACTCGCCGCCTAAGGGGCCGCCTCCGAAGGGCTGGGAGAGAACGAGCAGGGCCTGTGCGTCGGCGAGCAGGCTGGTGCGGCAGGGGCCTCCGACTTCTCCGATGTACTCGGCGGTGCCGGGGTAGTCGGTGAGGATGCCGTGCAGGTAGTTCGGCTCCCAGGCTGGGCCGGCGAGTCTCAGCGGCAGGCCGGCGGCCTGGGCGAAGGCAGCGGCCTGGCGGGCCCCCTTGTGGGCGGAGACTCGGCCGAGGAACAGCAGGAAGTCGGCCTTCGTCTCGCGGTAGGTGTAACGATCGGGATTGACCGGCAGCCGAATGATCGGCGCGCCGGTGGACCCGGCGGCCTGGCGCTGGGCGCGGGAGAGGTAAACGACGTTTGCCCGGTGCTCGGGCGCGCCGTTGAGGTGGTGGGTGCGGACGGTCGGCCAGTCCGGTTCGGCGGGCAGTATCTGGCCGTTGGTGTGGTCGTGCACCACGTCCGGGCCGAACTCGCGGAGCGCGACCCGGGTGGCGTCGAAGGTGGTGGCGCCGGAGACGGTCAGGCCCGGCCGGGGGGTGCTGCCGGGTGCGCCGACGAGGAGGATCTCGCACCCGGCGTCGAGCAGTCCGTCGATGAGAGTGGCGGCCACCCACTGGATGCCGCCGTAGCCCTGCGGCGGGACGGTGATCCACTGGGTGGTGTCCTGCCCATACCTGTGAGGCGGGTTGAGCATGGCGATCCTCACGTGCGCCTCCGGGTTTGGTCGAGGAGTTCGTGGCCTATGCCGGTCAGCACCGCTGCGGTGTAGAGGAGGGCGAGGGTTGCGGGTCGCGCGCCCCGACCGCCGGATCGGTTGCGTGTCCACTCCTTGTGCAGGCCGCTGGTTGTGGTACCCCGGCGGACTTCGCTGCGGCCCTGCCAGTAGGCCCGGCGCAGGAGGTAGCTGGGTCTGAGCCGGTGGGCGGGGATCAGGTGGTGGACCTGTGTGGTGTGCAGGACTGCGGTGGTGGCGCCGAGGGCGGCGAGCTGGCGTACCAGTGTGGTGTCCTCGGCGGAGGCGAGGTTGGTTCCGACACGGCCGAGGCGGCTGTCGAAGTCGATGCCGAGCAGGCGGAGGTGGTCGCGGTCGAGGGCGAAGCAGCCTCCCCAGATGCTGGCGGGCAGATCGGGGTGGTGGGAGCCGAGGTAGTGGAGTTGCCCCGCGGTCAGCCACCGGGGCGTTCGGTGGCCTTGGAGGTCGGCGGTGATCCGGGTGCCGGCTACGTGTGCTCCGCCGGTCAGCGCGGTGCGTAGGTTATCAACCGCGGTGGCAGTGGGGGCGATGTCGTCGTCCACGAAGACGACGTACCGGGTGGGGGCCTCTTTCAGCGCGAGGTTGCGGCTGTGGGACAGGCCGATGGTGGCGCCGTTGAAGTGCACCGTGCGCCGGTCGGGGGGCTGGGTGAGGCGTCGCCGGGTGGCGGCGTCCGCGGCGGTGTCCACGACGACCAGGAGGTGGTCGTTCGGGCCAAGGATGCCGTGGAGCCGGTCGAGGGCGGTCAGGAGCAGATCGGGCCGGTTGCTGCACATGGCCAGGGTCAGGGGAACGCTCACCTGTCGGACCCCTTCGGGGTGGGTCGACGACGGCCGACGAGGTGTTCGGCCAGGTCTGCGAGGTTGAGCAGGTGGAGGCTGTGGTCGACGGCGGGGTGTCGCCGGATCTCCAGGCGTTCGGCCCGCACCTTGCGGTAGGCGGAGACGAGGGCCGGGTCGGTGCCAGGCGGGACGGTCCAGCCGATCGGGGGTTCGACGAGGGCGGCGTGGGCTCCGAGGCGCTGGGCGGGGGCGGCGTCGTGGTCGGGGCGGTCGCCGACCATCAGGGTGGTCGCCGGGCTCCAGCCGAGCTTCGCGATGGCCCAGGCCAGTAGACCGGGGTCGGGTTTGGCGATGCCAACCGTGGTGTCGAGGGCGATCAGCGCCAGGTTGTTGGCGGCCCCGGTGTCGCGCAGGACGGTCTCGCACTCGGGCGGCTGGTTGGCCACGACGCACACCGGGCGGTCGGCGGCGAGGGCGTCGAGGGCGTCGAAGGCGCCGGGGATCAGCTGGACGTGGTCGTCCCAGGTGCGGCGGAGGTGGTTCCAGCTGTGGGTGCCGGCCGGGCTGTAGAGGCCGGGGCTGGCGGTGGCGCGGGCCCGCTGGAGGTAGAAGCGGCGCATCTCGGCGGTGAACTGGTCGATGGTGAGCGTCGGGTCCGCTTCGCCGGCGCGTTCCAGGACGCCTTGCAGCCAGGCGAGTTCGAAGGGCTCGTCGTAGTAGAGGACGCCGCCGACGTCCGTGGCGATGGTCTGGGCCGGGGGGAGGGCGATGGTCCTGGTCACGGCTTCTCTGTCCTGGAGGTGGCAGTGGTGTACCACTCGGGCTGGGTGTCGGAGTCGACTTCGAGGGCGAGGGTGCTGCGGGGCTGGACCGGGCCGTGGGCCTTGGCCCAGGCGGCGGCGGTGGCGAGGCCCTCGGCCAGCGGGGTGTCCTTCCAGTCGCCGAGCAGCATGCGGGCGAGTTCGCTGCTGGTGTAGGCGGCGTGGACTTCCTCGCGGGCGGTCAGGTGGCGGATCGGGTGGTCGGGGACGCCCATCGCCTCGCGTACGGCGTGGGCCATCTCCAGCACGGTGCAGGGCTTTTGGCTGCCGACGTTGATCACCCGGTTCCAGTGGCGCGGGTTCTCGGCGGCGTCGAGGAAGCAGCCGACGATGTCGTTGACGTAGGTGAAGGAGCGGAGCTGGCTGCCGTCGCCGTACACGGTGATCGGCTCGCCGCGCATGATCTGGTTGAGGAAGATCGCCACGGCGTTGCGCAGGGGGTCGGCCATGTTCTGCCGCGCGCCGTAGACGTTGTGCATCCGCAGTGCGGTGAAGGGCAGGCCCTGGAGGTGCGCGGTGATGGCGAGTTCGCGTTCGATGGTGAGCTTGGCGTTGCCGTAGCTGTCGGCGGGCTGCGGGTGGTCGTCCTCGCACATGGGGACGCGGCCGGTGCCGTAGACGGCGACGGAGGAGGCGTAGGAGAAGTACCGGACCTTGGTGCGCAGGGCGGCGTTGATCAGGTGGGTGCTGCCGAGGACGTTGACCTCGTAGTTGTGGGCCTTGACGGCGTGGCTGATGCCCTCGGCGGCGAACGCGGCCAGGTGGAAGACGCTGTCGAAGGAGTGGTTGGTGAACAGCTCGTCCACGGTCTTCCTGTCGGCGATGGATCCGACGACCAGGGTGGCGTCGTCGGGGACGTTCTCGCGTTTGCCGCCGTCGAGGTTGTCGAGGACGACGACGTCGTGTCCGGCGGCCAGGAGGCGGTCGGCGAGGTGGGAGCCGATGAATCCGGCGCCGCCGGTCACCAGGTGCAGGGTCATGCTGTGCTCCGATCGGGTTGACGGTCTTAGGAGTTGAGGAGGGTGCGCACGCGGGTGATGTCGGCGGCGGCGAGCGCGGTGAGGGTCGGGAGCCGGGTGGCGAGGTGCTCGCGCAGCTTGTCGGTGTCCAGGTGGGCGAGGTGCTCTGCGGCTGTCGGGTCCGCGGTGAAGGCGGCGACGTCGTGGTGCACGTCGGCGGCCGGGATGCCGGGGCCGTAGGTGTCGGCGAGGACGCCGCCGAACTTCGGGGAGTGGCCGATGGCGACGGCGGGGGTGCCGTTGGACAGGGCTCCGAGAGAGGCGTGCAGGCGTTCGGAGACGACGAGGTCGGCGGCGCCGAGCACGGTCTTGTAGTCGCCGGCCCCGGTGCCGTCGGCGTCCAGGATGTGGACGGGCACGTCGGGCAGGCGGGCGGCAATCTGCCGGGCCAGGATGCGGTCGTCGTTGTGCTGGCGGGAGTCGTGGCAGTGTGGGACGAGGACCAGCGGGCGGTGGCGCACCCGCCACAGGGTTTCGGCGAGGCGGGTCAGCGCGTCGAGGTGCTCGGCGTCGGTGATGGTGCTGTAGCGGGTGACGCCCTTGCTCGGTGCCAGGCACACGTACCGCTGCCCGGTGTCGAGGCCGGCGTCGCCGAGCAGCTGCTTCGCGCGTTCCGGGGGCGAGGGCTGGAGGAGGAAGGCGGGGTCGGCGCTCAGCAGCACCTTCTCGGCGGGCAGGGCGAGTTGCCCGATGAGGTAGGCCAGGGTGGTGGTCTCGCGGGCGGTCAGCAGGTCGAGCCTGTTGGCGGTGGCGGTGAACGCGGCCCGTTCGGTGGGGTCGGTGAAGGGGCCGACGGACTGGCCGATCATCGCGGTGGGGATGCCGAGTTGCTGGGCGCGGTCGAGCACCGCGAGGTATGGGGTGGAGACGCCGTAGCCGGAGGTGTGCAGGTCGCCGCCGGTGGCGAGGACCAGGTCCGCGTGCTGGAGCAGGCGTTCGGCGCGGGCGCGGCGGTGCGGTTCGGTTTCGACCGGCCGCATCGTGACCCAGGAGCGGGAGACGACGAACGGATCTGCGGTGCAGTCGGCGCCGGTGCCGGCCAGGGACTCGGCATCAAGGTCGGGGGTCTGGGTGAGCACGGTGACCGAGGTGTCCGGTGCGGTGGTCAGCGCGGTGGCGAGGGATCGGGCGAGGGCTTCGACGCCGCGGCTCTCGCAGCTGGTGATCCCGGTGATCAGGACGGTGGGCATGGTAGTCCTCCCGGACTAGTCGGTGAAGGCGAGGAGCTGGCCCAGGACGCGCCGGTAGTTGAAGCGGCGGCGCAGGTCGTCTTGGAGGCGGCCCAGGCGTGGGCGGTTCGCGGTGGCGTCGCGCAGCAGCCTTGCGAGGTCCTCGGCGGGGTGGTCGCCGAGGAGGAACGGGGTGATCTCTTCGCCGTAGAAGTTGGCGGTGTAGGCGAGTTCGGGCGGCAAGGCGGGCATGGTGCCGGCCGCGATGGTCTCGAACATGCGGGGGGTGAGCAGGCGCTGGTGGGCGAGCAGGGGGCGGGCCAGGATCGGGGTGATTTCGGCTTTGGCCATCTGGGTGAGGACCTGGCCGAAGGGGACGGGGCCGGTGACCTTCACTCCGCGTTCGGCCAGCCAGCCCGGCCGGTTGGCGGTGGCGGTGAGGTGGTCGGGGTGGGGGTCGCCGCTCCACCAGCGGCCGGCCACCCGAAGGTGGGCCAGCGGCGGCCGGGCCGATCGGGCGGCTTCGACCAGGTGGGCAAGGGCGTCCCAGCGCCACCAGTTCGCGCCGACGTACTGCAGCTCGTACGGCAGCTGCTCAGGGGCGTGTTCGGGGCGTCGTACCGGCTTGGGCATCGCGAAGTAGGGGAAGAACCGGGCGCCGTCCGGCAGGCGGCCGAGGCGCGGCTGGAGGATGAGGTCGCTGAGCTGCCGGTACAGCCGTTGCCACTGCTCGTGGCCGTAGGCTCCGGCAGAGTCGTCCGGGCCGAGGACGGTGTGCTTGCCCCAGTGGGCGTCCGGGTCGAGGACGATCCGGCGCTCGCGGGGGAAGCGCTCGCACAGCTCCAGTCGCTTCTCGTCGAGGAACTGGCGGCCCTCGAAGACCAGGACGAGGTGGGTGCCCCAGGTGAGGTCGTTGACGATTGGCAGCAGGTCGGGGACTTGGTCGTCCATCCGGCACAGCGGCCCGGCGAGGGCCACTTCGCAGGCGAGTGCGGGCGCGGCGCGCACGTACTCGGCGATCATGTGGGCGGAGCCGGCCTGCCAGTGGAAGTCCCCGGCGAACAGGAGTCTGGTCATGGCATGCTCCTGGCGGTGCTGGCGGTGCTGGCGGTGCTGGCGGTGCTGGCGGTGCTGGCGGTGCTGGCGGTGCTGGCGGTGCTGGCGGTGCTGGCGGTGCTGGCGGTGCGCAGGCGGCGGTGGGCGCGGCGGCGGCGGGCGATGGTGGGGGTGAGCCGCAGCAGCCACCAGGAGGCGGCGGCCGTCTCGGCCCAGCCGCGGGCCGGGGTGGTGTTGCCGCCCACGGAGCGGCCGAGGAGGTCCTCGCGCAGCCACCGTCCGGTCAGGCTGATGATGTCGGGCCAGGTCCAGGTGATGTCGGTGAGGAGGAAGTAGTAGCGGTTGCGGCGCATCTGTACCCGCCGGTAGGTGCTCGCGCCGGTCCCGCCGCCGCCGAAGTGCTGGATGCCGAGGTCGAGGTTGAGGGCGACCCGCCAGCCGGCCCATCGGGTCCGGCGGCACAGGTCGGTCTCCTCGTAGTAGGTGTGGAAGACCCGGTCAAACAGCCCGAGGGAGCGCAGGACTTCGGCGCGGACGAAGAGCGCGGCGCCCTGGACGTAGGCGTGCTCCAGGGTCTCGGGGGCGCGGCCGGCGGTGGGGCTGGCGGGCGAGGGCCGGTTGGGGCGGTCTCCCACGAAGCCGTCGGCCTCGCCCAGGCGCAGCGCGGTGCGGGACCACTCGTTGTGCTCGTCGAGGGCGACCGGCCCGCCGTCGACGTCGGCGGTGTAGGTGTAGGTGTACTGCATGGGGCCGCAGACGCCGTACTCGGGCCAGTTCTCCATGAAGGCGGTCAGCTGGTGGATCAGGTCGTTCGGCGTGCGGGTGTCGGGGTTGACGAGGAAGACGTAGTCGACGCCGTCGGCCAGGGCGGCGCGCATCCCGACGTTGTTGGCCCTCGCGAAGCCGAGGTTGCTGTCGTTCTGGATGATCCGAACCGCGGGGAAGGTGTCGCGGACCAGGGTGGTGCTGCCGTCGGTGGAGGCGTTGTCGACGTACCAGACGGTGAGGTCGAGGTCGGGGGTGTTGCCGGCGAGCAGGGTGGACAGGCAGGCGGGCAGCCAGCGGGACTCGTTGGTGCCGACCGTGATGGTGGCGACCTTCGGGCGGCGGGCGGGGGCGGGGCTGGTCACGGCGACTCCGTGTCGGCGGGGACGAATTCGATGACGAGGCTGCGGCGGGGCCGCGCGGAGGCGTTGGGGCGGGAGGCGTGGACGGTCCGCACGTCGTGCACGGCCACGTCGCCGGCTCGCGCGCCGACCGGCAGGACCGGCCCGGTGGTGCTGACTTGGTCCACGTCGGCGTCGTCGGCCAGCAGATGGCTGCTGGGGACGAACTCCTGGCAGCCGTTGCCGGTGTCGGAGTCGTCGAGGAACAGGCTCAGGTTGACCGCGGTGCCCGGACGGGTGTCGGTGCGGTCGCGGTGCCAGGGAACGGCGGCGGCCACGTGCGGCATCTTGACGATCATCGCGATGACCCGGGCCCGCGCCGGGCGGCCGAGGAGGGTCTCGGCGAGGTGGTGCAGCGGGCCGGCGGCGAACAGCCCGGCGGCGAGCGGGGCGCCCGGCTGCTGCTGGAGGTTGTGGACGCGGTAGAGCACCGGGGTGCTCTCTCCGTCGCGGGTGAAGTGCCAGAAGTCGTCGCTGCGGTGGCCGTCTTCGAAGACGGCCACCAGGGCGTCGGCTTCGGAGCGCAGCCGCGCCAGCAGCGGGTCGGTGACCACTGTGGGGACGACCGTGTACCCGTCTGCCCGTAGTCGGCCGGCGGCGTCGGCGGCCGGGGCGCTCACCGCGCGGCCCCGGCCGCGAGCTGCCGGGCGAACCAGGTCACGGTGGCGGCCAGGCCGTCCTCGACCGCCGTCTGCGGTTCCCATCCGAAGGCCTGTCGGGCCAGGGTGGTGTCGGGTCGGCGGCGCACGGGGTCGTCCTCCGGCAGGGCGACGAACTCGATGCCCGCGGCGGAGCCCGTGAGGCTGAGGATGCTGTGGGCGATGTCCAGCACGGTGCGCTCGTCCTGGGTGCCCAGGTTGACCGGGCCCGGGTGGCTGCTCGCGGCAACTGCCAGCAGCCCGGCCACGGTGTCGTCGACGTAGCACAGCGAGCGGCTCTGGTGGCCGTCCCCGGCGACCTGGAGCGGCTTCCCGGCCAGCGCCCGGGTGATGAAGGCCGGCACGGCCCGGCCGTCGTCGGTGCGCATCCGGGGACCGAAGGTGTTGAAGATCCGCACGATCGCGGTGTCGGTGCCGTATTCGCGGCGGTACGCGGCGGTGGCAGCCTCGGAGAAGCGCTTGGCCTCGTCGTAGACGCTGCGCGGGCCGACGGGGTTGACGTTGCCCCAGTAGGCCTCGGTCTGGGGGTGCTGGTGCGGGTCGCCGTAGACCTCGGAGGTGGAGGCGAGGACGAACCGGGCACCGTGGTCCTTGGCCAGCTCCAGCGCGCTGAGCGTGCCGATGGAGCCGACCGTCAGTGTCGGGATCGGGTGGCGCAGGTAGTCGGCCGGGGAGGCCGGCGAGGCGAGGTGGAACACCAGGTCCACCTCGCGGTCGACGGCGAGCTTGTCGTTGACGTCCTGCTCGATCAGCTCGAAGTGCTCGGCGCCGAGCAGGTGCTCGATGTTGGCGCGGCTTCCGGTCAGGAAGTTGTCCACGCAGACGACGGCGAAGCCGCTGCGGTGCAGCGCGTCGCACAGATGGGAGCCGATGAATCCGGCTCCACCGGTCACGACGGCGGTCCTTCGTGACATGAGGCTCCTCAGGGATAGGCATGCCGAACCCGTCCGGCGGCGCGACAGCGTCGCTGGCGGATCGGTGTGCAGGTGAGCAGACGCGAGCACGGCTGGCGTGCCGTGCTTCGGCGATCGATGCGAGTGGTCCGTCTTCGGTGACGTCATCTCGCTGCGCGGCCAGGTCATCGACGGGAACGGCTGAAGTGGTCCCTGGTCGCGTTCCCCGGCGCCCCACCGCACACCAGCGGCCGGACACCCTTCGGGGGAGCACTAGCTAACCGTCGCTCAACTCCCTTTGTGAAGAGCGGTTTTGTCGTATCCGTGTCGTATTCCGGCTCCAGCGACCACAGATGTAGCATCAGCACACAGTGGCGAAAGGGCTACAATCCGGTGAACATATCGGGGGTTGGTGATGAGCCGATCAAGCGGGTCGCGCGCAGGAGCGCGACTCGTCCACCCGCTCAGCGTCGTCCGGGACGAGCAGGACTGGACGTACCAAGACGTCGTCGACATCGTCGCCGACGCCACCAAGCGGTCCGCCGACCGGCGCAAGGCGTGGAAGTGGGAGAACTGGGGAGTCGAACCGGACGCCGAGAGCCAGGCAGCGCTCGCCATGGCGCTCGGCGTGCGCCTGGAGGAGGTGCACCGGCGCGGCTGGCCGGGGTGGCTACCGGACGGCGGGCCGGTCCGCACCGGTTTCCCCTGGACCATGGCGGGGACGCTGGATGCACTGGACGACACCCTGGAGCATGCGATGCCCGACCGGCGCGGATTCATGAAGCTCGGCGGGCAGGCCCTGACCCTGCTCGCCGGCGAGTGGCTCTCGCAGACGCCCCATGCCCTGGCTGACGCAGTCGCCGGAGGTCCGGTCGACGAGCAGCTGGTGGAAGACCTGGAAGGCGGGTTGCCGCGGCTGCGTCGGTTGGAGGCCGCGCTCGGTGGCCCCCGCGCCCGCCAACTCCTCGACACCGAGCTGGCCACCGTCACCGACCTGCTCAAGAAGGCGTCCTACAGCGAGAAGGTCGGCCGACGTCTGCTGCGTCTCAACGCCGAACTCGCCCGCCTCGCCGGCTTCGCCAGCTTCGACGCAGGACTCCATGCCGCCGCCCAGCGGTACTGGACGACTGGCCTGCGTGTCGCCCACTCCGCCGATGACCGCGCCCTGGGTGCCAACATCCTCAAGTCGCTCAGTCTCCAGTGCTACGACCATGGTCTCGTCGCCGCCGCACTCGCCCTCGCCACCGCTGCCGTCGAGGGCGCGGGTGACGTCACCCCCAGAACGCGGGCCATGCTGCTGCTGCGGCAAGCCCGTGCCGAAGCCGCCTGCGGCAACCGGGCCGCCTGCGAACACCTGCTATCCGAAGCCGAGACGCAGATGGCCCGCTCCTCGGTCACCGACGACGACCCGGCCTGGACTGGCTACTTCGACGCCGCAGAGTTCCACGCCCAGAGCGCCACCTGCTACGCGGACCTGCGCCGCCCAAGGCTGGCCGAGACCCACTTCACCACCGCGCTGGATCTCATGCCCCCGGCCAAGGGGCGCGACCTGGCCACCTACACCATCCAGAGCGCCCGCACCCACATCGCACTCGGAGGGGCCGACCACGCCGTCCACCTCCTGGAGACGGCTGTCCAGTTGGCCGCCAGTGCACCGTCACACCGCAACACGGCCCGGGCACTCGCTGCCCGAGCCGAACTCCCGATGGCCAAGAAGGACCCGAAAGTCCAACGCCTCGACCAGCTGCTCGCCACACTGTCCATATGACCACAAACCCCGCCCAGCGCGTCGCCCTCGTCTCCGGCGGCAACCGTGGCCTTGGCCTCGCCGTCGCCACCCGACTCGCCGAACAGGGAATGCACGTCGTCCTCGGAGTACGCGACCGGCTCGCCGGCCAAGAGGCCGAGAGGGCCCTCTCCAACAAAGGCCTGGCGGTCCACTCCCACGAACTGAACGTGACCGACCCGGCGAGCGTCGCCCGCGCCGTCGCCGACGTAGGCGCTGAGCTCGGGCGCCTCGATGTGCTGATCAACAACGCCGCAGTCGCCGTCGACCGCCGCCAGGCCGCTGCCGCGCCCGACTTCGAGCGCGTCCGTGCGACCCTCGACACCAACCTGCTCGGCGCCTGGCGCCTCGCCGCAGCCGCCGTGCCGGAGATGCGCAAGAACGGCTACGGGCGGATCGTCAACATCACCAGCCACCTAGGCTCCCAGAGCAACATGGGCACCGGCAACGTCTCCTACCGCGTTTCCAAGGCTGGCCTCAACGCACTCACCCAGATTCTCGCCGCCGAGCTCACCGGCACCGGCATCCTCGTCAACGCCGCCTCCCCCGGCCGAACGAACACCCGCATGGCCTACGGCGAGACCGACCGCACCCCGGACGAGGCCGCCGACACTCCGGTGTGGCTCGCCACCCTGCCCGACGACGGCCCCACCGGCGGGCTCTTCTACGAACGCGAGCCCTTGGGCTGGTGACCTTCGGCGTCCTGGGAGTCCGAGGGGTGCGGTCCATCCGTCACGGCTCGGATGAACCGCACGAGGGCGTCCGGGGTGTACCCGAGCAGATCAGCCCGGTAGACAGCCAGGAGAAGGTGCTGCGCAACCGTCTCCGCTCCGAATCCGTTCAGGCCGTCGTTGCTCCACTCCTCCAGCTTCTCCACACCCAGGTCGTTCAGAAGGACGCCGTGGTGCATCCGCGCCTCGCCATCGGCCGCCGGGCCGAGAACACCTGGCTCCGCGTCTCCAGAAGCAGCCGCCACCGGGCGCCCCGGCCGACCGGCCAGGGCGAGCAACCCGTGCGGCACAAGCTCGGGGACCGGGCCGTGGGTGACCCACGCGGGTACGGCCAACCCCCCAGTTCAGTCCCGTTCGGCGGCAACTCGCGTAAGGTGCGTCAGCAGGGCGGCCGTGTCGGTCAGGTCCGGCAACACCACTTCGGCGCCGGCCATGCGAAGGTCAGAGGCGGAATGGACCCCTGTGGCCACGGCCACGATATGAGCCCCGCTGGTCAGCGCGGCCTCGACGTCCCGAGGAGTGTCACCGACCAGCACCACAGGTGCACCCGCCGGGACAGCACGGGCATTGTGGACGCGGTCTCGGGCCACCGCAACGAGTGCCGCCCGATCCCGGTGGTCGGCACCATAGGCACCGACCTCCAGGTCCACCAGGCCGTCGAGCCCGAAGGCTGCCAGCTTCACCCGGGCGTTCGCCGCGATGTTCCCGGTCAGCACCGACGAGACGACCCCGGGCTCCTGCGCGACAGCGGTAAGGGCCTGCCGGACGCCGGGCAGCGCGCAGCCGCGCAGCCGCAGCACCTCGGACCGTGCCCGACCGGCCGCTTCGAGAGCGGCCTGGACGACGTTCCACCCCGGCTGGGCCAGACCGTCACGGTCGAACATCTCTTGCATGATCAGTCGATCGGTACGCCCTTCTGTCACCGCAGGGCCAGACGGCCGACGCTGCGCCACAGCCTCGAAAGCCGCCGCATAGATCTCCTTGCTCACTCCCGCGTTGTCGATGAGCGTGTGGTCGATGTCCCACAAGACGATGAGCGCCATCGGGCCAGCGTAGGCAACCCGTCTGGTGCGCGTCGGCTGCTACGCGTCCTAGGACGTCCTTGCGAGTCCTACCGTCGTCCGGTTGGATATCCGCTGTGAACGAGCGATTGCGCTCCGCACTCGCCCAGCGCGGTGTCTCCCCTGTGGAACTCGCGGCGGCCTGCGAGGTGGACCCCAAAACGGTGACCCGCTGGCTAGGCGGTCGCCTGCCGCATGCACGCCACCGGTGGAATGTTGCACGCCACCTGAAGGTGGACGAGGACTTCCTCTGGCCCCAGGCCCGGCCCCAGAGCGGACAGGCGTCCGGTCCCGGCACCGGCCTCGTGGCTACCTACCCCGACCGTGCCAGCGTCCCGCGGGAGATGTGGCTCTCCCTCCTACTGGAAGCAGAGCAGGGCATCGACGTGCTGGTGTTCTCGGGGACGTTCTTCGCCCAGTCGAACCCGCGCATTGCCGCCATGCTGGCGCAGCGCGCGGCGGCCGGGGTGAAGGTCCGGCTGTGCTTCGGCGACCCGCAGGGCCGCGCGGTGGCAATCCGCGGACGCGAGGAGGGCATCGGCGACGCGCTCGCAGCGAAGATCGGCGCCTCGCTGACTTACTACCGGCCGCTGCTGGGCACGCCCGGATGCGAGATCCGTCTGCACGACACCACCCTCTACAACTCGGTGTTCCGTTACGACGACGACCTGCTGGTCAACCCGCACGTGTGGGGCCAGCCGGCGTCCGCCAACCCGCTGTTGCACCTCCAGAAGGGTGGCGACCTCGGTTGGTTCGGCGGCTACGCTTCGAGCTTCGACGCGGTCTGGGCCATGGCCCGGCCGTGGACCGACGACGCGCAGGGAGGCCAGCCTCGTGGCCGGCAGGACTGAGTACTACGGCGATCCGGACGCACCGGCCGCGAACTCGCTGGTGCCCGCGAGCAACCTGCTCGTGCAGAACGAGGCCGGCGAGATCCTGTTGCAGCGCCGGCGCGACACCGGGCAGTGGGCGCTGCCCGGCGGGAAGCAGGACATCGGCGAGTCCGCGGCCGACTGCGCGGTGCGCGAGTGCGAGGAGGAGACCGGGATCAAGGCGGAGATCACCGGGCTCCTCGGCGTCTACTCCAACCCGGGGCACATCGTCGTGTACAGCAGCAACGGCGAAGCCCGCCAGCAGTTCGAGGTGGCGTACATCGGCCGCCCGATCGGCGGTATCCCGACGGTCAACGACGAGGCCGATGGCGTGCGCTGGGTGAGGCCGGGCGACCTGGACGAGTACGACATCCACCCGAGCATGCGCCAGCAGATCGGCCACTACCTCAGCGGCAAGTACCCCTACCTCGGCTGAGCCGCGGAGGCGACGCGGTGTTCGGTGCGGGCCACCGCTGCCTCGATCTCCGGCTGCGCGCGGTGGATGAACCGTCCCACCAGCGTGTCGGCTCCGTAGCGGGCGAGGATCTCCGCGACCCGCTCGCCAGCGCTGGTGGGCATGCCGTCGGGAGTGGTGGTCATGTCGCAGAAGATCAGGGCGTCCACCAGCACCTGGTCGTCGAGCAGCGGGAACTCCCGTTCCAGGGTCTCGCGCAGCCCGCGTTCCTCAGCCTCCAGCAGGGCGAGCGAGTGGTTGGCCACCAGCCGCACGAGCCGCGTATCCGCACCGTGCCGATCCCGCAGGAACCGCGCACCGTCCAGGGGGTGGAAGCCGGTCGTGGCCAGCCGAGGTGCGTAGCCGACGTCATGGAGCACGGCGGCGGCTACCAGCAGGCCGCCGTCCGGCCCGGCGACCGAGGCCAGTTGCGCGGCCTGGCGTGCCACCCCCTGGGAGTGCGCCCACCGCCTCGGCAGGGTGGCCGACAGCTCTTCCTTGGCGATCCGCCACGCCCACTGGGGCAAAGTCTCCGTCATGCTGTCGGCCTTCCCGCCCGGCGGGCGCTCCATACGCTGTGTGCAAGGGCTGTCCGGGCCACGGCCGTGGCTCGGACAGGACGTGGCGCGCTGGCGCCCGGTTCGGCTATCCGGCTGTTGCCGGGGCCAAGGACTCGCGGCCGCGCCACCGCCGCAGCACCGCCGGTACCGTGACGGTGCCGTCCGCCTGCTGGTGCTGGTTCAGCAGGGCCGGGACCAGGCGGCCGGGTGGCCAGCCCGGAGTCGTTGAGGGTGTGTACGTAGGCGGCCTTGCTTGCTGCTCGTAGCCGATCGCCTTGCCGGCGCCTGTCGGCGCGCAGCAGGTCCGCGGAGTCCCTGCGTACCGTCGGCTCCCCGCCGGTGTAGTGGACCCGCCGGAAACCGGTGTCGTAACCGGCCTGGAGGACCTCGATCGCCTCTTCCAACGACGGCTGGACGATGACCCCTTGCTTCCCCTCCGGCAGGCAGTACTGGCAGCGGATGTTGCGGCGGGACGTAATGCCGAAGCGGAGGTTCCATTTGCGCATACCGGGCGAGTACCGGCTTCCCATAACCTTCAGGGAAGTCTGCCTGATCTTGTTTTCTACGGGCACCTGCCTTTCAAAGGAAGTGAAGTCTAGGAGGAGCGCTGCGCAGATTGAATCAGTTCCAGAAGTGGGCGCCGAATCTCAGGTTTCGATTTCCTCGCGCCGTCAAAGCCGAGAATCCCACCGATTCTGGCGGGCCTAATGAGTGCCTTCCAACCACGTTCCGGGACGTTCCAGGGACGTCCCGAGACGTATCCACCGGGGGCCGCCCCTGGCGTACCCACCCGCCCTATCCTTCGGGGGTGGCAGCACAGGCCCGTGCCCGACTGCTGCGAGCAGCGGGGGGCTGGATCAAGGACCCTGGCACGGGGATGCGTGCTGCCCAGCCTGACCAGTGGTTTGCGTCATCAGGGCTCGATGACGCTAAGCCTGGAGGTCGAAGTTCCGCATTCACAGGGAAATATGACCCCAGGTAACGGCCGCTTGATGATGAGCAACCAGCGCGAGGCCGCCTATAGGCGGTGCCTTGTACGCCGTCCGCCCTCGCTAGCCCGGGGGCACGAGAGGAGCGAAAAAATGGCAGGTCAACCGGATGAGGAACTGTTGCTCGCGGTCGATGAGCTGGGGGCGGTGCACGACCGATACGACAGTCTCCGCTCGGACAACGCCGGCTCCGGCGGCGACGACCCGTGGCCCGGAGGCGACGGCAATCTGCACGACAGCGAGTGAGTGAGCCGGCTGGTGGGCGTACCGGTATCCGGACGCCCACCAGCCGGTATGGCCTGGTGATCGAGTTCAGGGGAGGTTCGCGTGGAACACAAGTTGATCAGGGCCGTGGAGTCGGCTCTGGGCTGGGCGGGACCGGAACGGATCGGTGATCGGTTCGCGAGGGGACACACGGGGGTCGAGGACCTGTCGAGGCGGTTGCTCACCCCGGAACGGTTGCTCGACCTGGTGATGCGGCGCAGTCTCGCCCGCCCGCAGTTCCGGCTGTTCCAGGAGGGTGTGGAGGTTCATCCGGCGGTCTACTTCACGGACAGCGTGAGCCCCAGGGGCCAGAGCATCTCCTTGGTCAACATGAACGCCCTGGGGCGGCTGCTCAGCGAGGGCGCGACGCTGATCCTCGACCAGGCGAACGTCGCCGATCCGACGCTGGAGGTAGCGTGCCGCGCCTTGCAGTGGTGGAGCCAGGAGCGGGTCCAGGTGAATGTTTACTGGACTACCGGCGAGGCGGAGGGGTTCCCGCTGCACTGGGATGACCACGACGTGATCGTCGTCCAACTGGCGGGCGAGAAGGGCTGGGAGGTCCGTGGCACTTCGCGAACCGCGCCGATGTACCGGGACGCCGACCCGAACTCCACGCCGAGCGAGGAGGTGATCTGGTCGGGACTGCTTCGCGCCGGCGAGGTGATGCATATCCCGCGGGGCCACTGGCACCGGGCCACTCGTGTCGGCCACGGGGACGCCGGTCACTCGCTGCACGTCACCTTCGGCATCACCAAGCGGACCGGGGCCAGTTGGATGGCCTGGCTCGGCGACTGGTGCCGCGAACAGGAGGTCTTCCGGCACGATCTCGACCGCGCTCCGGGTGTCGACGCCAGCCAGCTGATCGCCGCCGCGCAGGAGCTGGTGGACTCGCGGCCTCCGGCCGCGTTCCTCAGCGACTACCAGCGGACCGCCGCGCCGGCTCGGCAGGTGCCGCACCTGGACGTACTCGGCCCACTCACCGCGGCGGTCTGCACCACGAACTTCCGCCCGGAAATCCGCCTGGGCGACAGCGTGGTGGAGGTGACCGCGGCTGGTCGACGTCTCAGCTTTGCCACGAAGGCGGAGCCCGCGCTGCGACTGCTGCTCAGCGGACACCCCGTGGTCCTGGCGGAAGCCGAGGCCGCTGTTGGCACCGAGGTACATGCGGTGGCCGGCCTGCTGGCGAAGGAGGGGTTGTGCGCGCCGCTGACCGACGAGTTGTTCTCGGGCTACACCGGTCTCGTCACGAACGCCACCTCCTGACGGCGGCGCTGGATCATGGTGTGACCGCGATCGACACCGCGTTCAACTACCTGGGCTTCACCTCGCACGCCACGCTCGCCAACGTGGGCGGGGACCTGCTGTCCGGCTTCACGGTCTCCACCAAGGTCGGCTACTTCCCGGCCGCCGGCGGCCGGACACGTCACAGCCTCGATCCGGTGGAGCTCCGGGCCGCGCTGGAGCAGACCATTCGGGACCTGGGACGTGCACCGGACGTGGTGCTCCTGCACAACCCGGAAGCCTCGCTCACGGCCGGTGAACGAGGCGAGGAGCAGTTGGCCGCCGCCTGCGCTGTCC
Organism: Kitasatospora sp. NPDC058492; assembly: GCF_042720685.1. NCBI lineage: Bacteria > Bacillati > Actinomycetota > Actinomycetes > Kitasatosporales > Streptomycetaceae > Kitasatospora > Kitasatospora sp. NPDC058492. The sequence goes on along the minus strand of NZ_JBHXMU010000020.1, from coordinate 83,312 downwards.
TGGCCGAAGCGGTAAAGGCCGGGTCTTGTGGGGCATGGGGGATCGCGACGTGGAATCCGCGCGCCGTCGCCACGCTCGATGCCCCGCTTCCGGTCGCGCCGGACGTCCTGATGGTCCGATCCGGACTGCTCGTCGGCCACGAGGTCCTGGCCACTGGTGAAGTCCTCGCCCGGGGATGGGGTATTCCGACCGAACGCCGATGGGGCATGAGCCCGTTCGGCGGGAACCCTGCCAGCCCGCCCTGGCGTCGGAGCGACCCGCGTCTCTTCCTGGCCGGTCCCGCGGGTGAGTCGACTCCGGTGCAGGCTGCCTTCCGGGTTGCCTTCGAGCTGCCGCTGGTGGGCGCGGTCGCGGTCGGCACCGACAGGCCGGATCATCTGCGCGAACTGGTCGATGCCGCCAGGCTGGCGGTCAACGCCGAACTCATCGACGGGTACCGGCGTCTGCTGGCTGAGCGGGCCGCTCGTCAGAGCGGTTGAAGCGCGCGGATCAGCTGCTCGGCCTCCAATCGGGCCGGGGCTACCCGAGGGTCGTCCGGGTGGGCGTGCGGGCCGGCGATCTTCGCCAGTACGAAGAGGCGCATCACCATGCCGTCGCGACTCTCAAGGTCCGCCCGGCGCTCGCGGCGTACGCGGTCCGCGAGCGCCGGGACGGCGAGGGAAGCGGCCAGCAGCGACGCGGAGTCCAGGCCGTGCGGCGCCATCCCCCAGTCCTCCCAGTCGAACAGGCAGAACTCGGGACCGGTGACGTTCGCCCAGTTCAGGTCGGCGTGCGCCGCGGACCACGAGAGCACCTGGGTGTTCACCGCCAGGGGGAAGGCGGTGCGGATCACCTGATCGACCAGCTGCTGGGTGATCGGCTCGGTGTCCGGCGTCGCCACCCTGGGCGTGGGCTGGGCGGCGAGCGCGTCCAGGGAGGCGTTCAGGGCCTTCCACCAGCCGTCCGAAATCTCGGGAGCGGTGGCCAGGACGGCTGTGCCGACCGGACTGCCCGGAATGCGCGACGTCTCGTCCGCTCGCCAGATCGCCCCGTCACCTGCGTCGCGCCACGCCACTGAACTCACCCAGCGGGGCATCGCCACACCGGTCAGCACGGCAGCGGTTTCCGTGCCGGCCCAGCCCTGCTCGCGGGCCCTCGCCCACGGACGGCGCTCGATGCGGACCCAGGTGTCCCGATCGGTTCCCGCTCCGACCGACCGGCGCTTCCTGACGACGCTGGTCCGGTCGAGTGCTGTGCCGAGGCGTTGCTCGACCAGTTCGAGGATGCAGTCGACCGGTTCCTTCCGGAGGTCCAGCGCGCGGCCACCTGCTACGGAGAGCGTCATGGCGGTGACGGTAGCAGGCCGCCGAGGGGCGGCCGTGCGGGTGGCGTCGCTGCCGAACTACCGACGGCGGGCCGTGAGTTCTGCAATGGCGCGGAGTACCGCCTGTGGGTCGCGCAGGCTGTCGAGGACACGGTCCGCCCCGGCGTCGGCGAGCTGGTCGGCCGTGGTTGTGCCGGAGGCGACAGCGATCACGCCTGCTCCGCCTTCCGCTCCGGTCCGCACGTCTTCGAGCGAGTCCCCGATGATGACCGTGTTCGATCGGCCGAAGGTCTTCCCATGGCGGGCGGCGGCTCGGCGCTGGGCGACGCCGACCAAGGCCGGCCGGTGGGAGTCGTCGGAGGCGAAGCCGCCAACGGTGAGGTCGACGTACTGATCGAGGCCGAAGGCGCGGAGTTTGATCTCCGCGTTCTGCTGCAAGTTGCCGGTGACCACGGTGGGCACGAGGCCCGGGTGGGCGTCGACTGCTGCGAGTGCGGCGGTGGCACCAGGCATGAGCTGGCCTCCTGCGCGCAGCTGCTCGGCTTTCGCGGCGAGGAGCCTGGGCAGGAGTTCGACGATCTGCTCTGCGAACACCTCCAAGTCCCGGTGGTCGACATCGTTGGCCGTGAGCAGTTCCCATACCGCCAGCGGCATCGTGCGGCCGGTGCCGCGTTCGGGAAGCTTCACCGCGTCGCGTCCGACGACCTGGCGGAACGCCTCGCGGTAGACGGCACGGTCGGTCTCGCCGACGTACACCAGGGTGCGGTCGATGTCCCACAGAACGAGCACGGTGCTGGTCACGGTCACGACTCCTTGGCCGCCATCATTTGTTGTGATCGTTCTATCAGCTCGTTCGACCGCGGGCCGGGGATGGCCTGGAGGTGCTCCACGGTCTGCTCCAGGTGCTCGGTCAGCCTGGCCGACCGGACCTTCGACGCGAGGGTGAAAGCGGCATCGGCGGCCATGAAGCCCCCATCCTGGTCGCCGGCGAGAAGGTGCGCGGAAGCGGCCCTCGATGCGAAGAGCGCCCGTGTCCGGAGGTCGGCGGGATTCAGGGTGGAGGCAGCCTGCTCGAAGTGGTCTGCGGCGGTCTTGTGGTCGCCGAGTTGGAGGTGACAGCTCGCGGTCTGGCCGAGGATCTCCCCACGGTTCATCCAGTAGAGCCATCCAGGGTCGTTTTCGGCCGGGCCGAGCTGGGCCAGTTCTGCGGCTCGCCCGAGCGCGCGCTGGCATGCCTGGCGTTCCCCGAGCTTGGCGTGCCCGCGCGCCTGACGGGTCAGGAGCATGGCCTCCAGGTGCGAGGCATCGAGGGTGTGGACCTTTTCCCTGGCAGCCTGCATCGCGGTCACGGCGTCGCGGGGGTCGCCGATCGAGTAGCTCTGGATGGCGAGGTAGGACAGAGCACCGGCGCCGTATCGGGGGTCGCCGGAGGCATGGGCGGCCCGAAGTGCCGACAGGAGAGCGCGTTGGGCCGGTTTGTGGTGGCCGGCGTCGAAGTGGAACCAGCCGAGCTGGGTTGCAGTGTCGGCGGCGATGCCGGCCAGGCGTCGTCCGATCTCCTCGGTGTAGCTGGCTGACTTCAACGTCTCGTGCAGGACGCTGAGATGGGCACGGGCGAGGCCAGCGACCAGGCCGCTGCCGGAGCTGGCGTCCATGGTGCGCAGGCTGTCGATCGTCCCCTGGAGGCTACCGACGAGCGCGGGGGTCACCTGAGCGCCGCCGAGTGCGCGTTCGAGGGGCTCGGCGTCGGCGATTCCCCACTGGTGGATGTAGGCGGAAAGGGCGGTTCCGGCCAGGAGCAGGAAGTGGCGGCGATTCGGACGCATGGGCATGGCGGCAGGCTCCCCTCGCATCGCGTCGTGCAGTGCCGCCACCATACGGCGGGCCGTCCACGGCCCGGCGGTGTCGTCATGAGCAGGGAGTGAACTGACGCTCCGTCCTGGGGTAGGCGGGTCCGCGGCCGTGCGCAGCGGGAGCCTCACCAGATCGGCCGGGGCGCCAACTGCGTCGAGGAACTCGATGATCCGGTCGATGTGGGTCAACTGCACCCGGCTGGCCTCCAGCCTCGACAGGTAGCCCTGGGTCAGCCCGGTGATCCCAGCCAGATCGTCCTGGCGAAGCGGAACGATCTTCCGAATGCGCTTGCTCAGCCTGCCGAAGTCCAGTTCGGCAAGGCTGTCGCGCACCAGGGCGTCTCGCCACACCCACGCGGGAACGGGCTCGGACGGTGTCTCGGCGACCGTCCGCGCGCACGGGCCACACGCACTGGCGCTGTCGTTGTACCGGCTGAGCGCGCATCCACAACGCTCGCATCGCCGCACCCCCATACCGCCCCTCCCGTCCGCGGGAGCCTTGGCCTCCCACAGGCGGCCCCGTGATCATATTTCAGCGCGAATATGACTACGCGAATGGTCGCCGCCGAACACTCTCAGGCACCTTACTGCGGCGAGCAGTTGACCATGGCGGAATTCGATCACTCCGCGTCCCAGGACGTCCCGCACGCGTCCCCCGGTGGGGTCGCGTCGTCCGGCGAACCGCCGCCACCATCTGACGCAGGGGAATCAGAAGACGCAGCTCACCAGCGGGGTTCTACGGCTGAAGCTCGCCGGGCTGGCCGCGCTCTGCCCGCGGCCCGGGGCTGGTGCCCACGGTGGCCACGTCCACGCTCACGACATGTCTGGAAGGACGCTCCCATGAACGCCGTGTCGCCCGCTCGGCCGGTGTACCACCCCGCCGGGTTCGACGATGCGCTGCGGACCGCAGTGGACGATCTGCGGGCCGGACGCTGGCTGTCGACGCAGCGGCTACTGGCCGCGACGGCGAATGCGGGGCTGCGGACGTCTCGGACGCAGGTTCTGGCGTTGGTCGCGGCCCGGTCCACGGTGCTTAGCGATTGGGAGCGCGAGGAGCCTGACGACCTGGGTCTTTCCATCCTGCGGACCCGGGTGATGGTCGAGCACGCCCTGGCCGCGGCCGAGGCCGGCTCTCCTCAGGCCGGGCCCCTGGAGCAGCAGGCCCGCGAGTCCTGCCGGGCCTCCGCCGAGGCGGTGTGCTCGGACCCTGTGCCGTGGGTGTGCTTGCTCGCTCTGGCCGTGTTGGACCGTGCCAGGCATCGGCCCGAGCACCAGCAGCGTTCGTCGGACCCGATGCTGCCGCCCGGCCCGTGGGGGCTGCTCGACGAAGCGCAAAGGCGTGATCCGGGCAGCCGCGAGGCCCACCACCGCATGCTCCGCTACTGGCACCAGGTCTACCGGCCGGCAGCGGCGGACTTCGTGAACGTCGTCATGCCGAGGGTGCCAGCCGGATCGCCACTGGTTGCCCTGCCGCTCTACCTGTCGGTCGACCAGTACCGCAACGAGCCGCGGCGGAACGCAGTGGTGCTTCGGCAGTGGCTGCGGGAACCCCACTTCTCCCGTGCCCAGCGCGCATACGAGAGCTGGTCCGCAGCGGCTCCCGGGTCGTGGCCTGTCTCCGATCTCAACTACCTCGCCCACGCCCTGTGGGCGTCGGCCCAGATGGATGCCGCCGTTGAGGTCTTCACCGCGCTCGGCCAGTTCGCTTCCAGAGCCCCGTGGAGCCTGGTCGCCGAGTCGCCGGACCGGGCGGAGGACCTGCTGCTGACCGCGCGCCAGCAGGCCCTCGCCGGCCGGGCGACCGCCCTGGCCTGAACCGCCCCCTGCCTGCCCACCGCCCACGTTTACTTTTGTACGGAGGTCGACCTCGATGTCCCCCACTCACACCGCTCCGCCGTCCGACGAGGAACGGCTGCGCCAACTCGGCTACGAACCCAAACTGAGCAGGAGAATGGGCGAGTTCGGCAACTTCGCCAGCGCCTTCTCCGTGATCTCGATTCTCAGCGGCTGCATGACGATGTTCGCATTCGGTCTGAACACCGGCGGGCCGGCGGTGATGTTCTGGGGCTGGATCATCGTCGGCGGTCTGGTCATGTTCGTCGGCCTGGCCCTGGCCGAGGTGACCTCGGCCTACCCGACGAGCGGCGGCCTGTACTTCATGGCGCACCAGCTCGGCGGCCCGCGGTGGGGCTGGCTGGTCGGCTGGCTCAACCTGCTCGGGCTGATCGGCGGCATCTGCGGCATCGACTACGGCGCGGCCAGCTTCATCGGGGCCTTCCTCAACCTCCAGTTCGGCTACGAGCCCACCCCCCTCGGTCTGTTCGGGATCTTCGCGGCCGTCCTGCTGCTCCACGCGCTGCTGAACCTGCCGAACGTGCGGCGGGTCGCCGTCCTCAACAGCGTCTCGGTGTGGTGGCACATCGGCGGCGTCGTGCTGATCGTCGGAGCGCTCGCGATCGTGCCCACCCAGCACCAGGACGTCAGCTGGGTCGTCGGGCACTTCGTCAACAACACCGGCTGGAGCAACCCGCTCTACGTCTCCTGCATCGGCCTGCTGCTGGCCCAATACACCTTCTCCGGCTACGACGCGAGCGCGCACATGGCCGAGGAGACCACCAAGGCGTCGGTGTCGGCGCCTCGCGGGATCGTCCGTTCGATCTGGGTGAGCTGGATCGCCGGTGCCGTGCTGCTGGCCGGCATGCTGTTCGCCATCCAGGACTACGACGCCGTCCTCAACTCGCCCACCGGCGTGCCCCCGGCTCAGATCTTCATCGACGCGCTCGGGACGACCGGGGCAAAGACGCTTCTCGTCGTGGTGATCGTGGCGCAGTTGTTCTGCGGCAACGCGGAGACGGCCGCGTCGGCGCGGATGGTGTTCGCGTTCTCCCGGGACGGCGCGCTGCCCGCCTCGGGGTTGTGGAGCCGGGTGTCGGAGCGTACCGGGTCGCCGGTGGCGGGGGTGTGGTTGTCGGTGGGGGCGGCGCTGGTGCTCGCGCTGCCGTCGCTGTGGTCGGCCACGGCATACGGGGCGGTGACCGCCGTGAACGTCGTGGGGATGACGCCGGCGTACGCGGTGCCGATCTACCTGCGGCTTCGCCGGGGGCGCCAGTTCAGGCCCGGGCCGTGGAACCTGGGCCGCAGGGGCCCGCTGATCGGGTGGATCGCGGTGGTCTGGGTGGCCGTGGTGAGCGTGCTGGTGTGCCTGCCGCAGTCCTTCCCGGTGACGGTGGATACGTTCAACTACGCTCCCGTAGCACTCCTGGCGGTGATGGTGCTGGCGTGGGCGTGGTGGCTCAAGGCGGGGCGCTCGTACGCGCCGCCGGTCCAGCAGTCGGCCGAGCTGACGGAGCTGACCGAGGAGGTCGTGTGACGGGCCGCCGCCGCGCAGGTCGTACGGCAACGATGCGGGCAGCCCGGTACCGCGGGGCCGGCAGCTCGCCGATGGCAGCTTCGCCCACCGGACTGCTGCACCGGCTGGTGGCCGACTTCGGGATCGACACGGTGCTGCTGGCGGCCGTCGACGTGCAGGGCCGGCTCAAGGGCAAGGAGTACGACGCGGCCTGGCTGGTGGACCGGCTGCGGTCGGGCCGGCTGGCCCCGGAAATGTGCGGGTACGTGATTGCCACCGACCTCGGGATGACCGCCCCGGCGACCGGGCCGTTCTCGTGGGCGAGCGGCTTCGGCGACATCGGGCTGCTGCCCGACACCCAGCACGCCCGCATCCTGCCGTGGCTGCCGTCCACCGCGGTGGTGCTCGCCGATCCGGTCAGCAAGGGGTGGCCGCACCCGCTCGCCCCGGCCACCGTGCTGGCCGAGCAGCAGGAGCAGCTCGCCGGTGTCGGCCTGACAGCGATGGTGGGGGTCGAGACGGAGTTCCTGCTCTACTCGGGCACCGCCCGGGATGCGGCGGCGGCCGGCTGGCGTGGGCTTCGCCCGGCCACCTGGGACAACCGCGACTATGCCCTCGACCAGCCGTCGGCGGTGCGGGAGTTCAGCCGCAGACTCCGACAGGTCCTGGCCGCCGCCGGTCTGCCGGTCGAGGCGGTCAAGGGCGAGGGCGGTGCCGGCCAGATCGAGGTGACCTTCCCGTACGGCCCGGTCCGCGAGGCGTGCGAGCAGCACGTGCTCTTCAAGCACGCCGCCAAGACGGTCGCGGACGAGCAGGACCTGACTGCGTCGTTCATGGCGTCCCCAGCCACCGGGGTCGGCAGCGGCCTGCACCTGCACGTCTCGCTGCACGATGTCGACGGCCGACCGGTCCTGGCCGCCGACCCCGAGGACGGGACCGAACTGTCGGAGCTGGGCGAGCAGGCAGTGGCCGGGCTGCTGGAGGTGCTGCCGCAGACCGGCCCGCTGTGGGCGCCGTACGTGAACAGCTACAAGCGCGTCGCCGACCACTCCTTCGCTCCGGCCCGCTTCACCTGGGGCCGGGACAACCGCTCGTGCGCGGTGCGGGTGGTCGGGCACGGCCGCAGCCTGCGGCTGGAGGTCCGCCTGCCCGGCGCGGACGCCAACCCGATGCTCGGGTTGGCGGCCGTCCTGGCCGGCGTCCGGCACGGAGTCGCGTCCGGACTCAAGCCCCCGCCCACCACCTGCGGCGACGCCTACCTGAACCGTGAAGCGTCGCCTGTGCCGCAGTCCCTGGCCGAGGCGCTCGGCGCCTTCGAGACCAGCGAGCTGGCCGGTGAGCTGCTCGGCGAGTCGGTCGTCGCGCACCTGGCCCGCGTTGCCCACCTGGAGCTGGATCACCACGCCGCCCGCGTCACCGACGCCGAGCTGGAGCGCGGTTTCACCCAGGCATGAGCCCCGGGCCGGTCGCGGCGCCAAACCCCCGGACCCGCGACCGGCCCGGTCCATCCCACCCCTCACCCTGCTGGAGGACTCCATGGAGAGCATGGACGCCTGTTCCGTCCGACCCCGCACGAAGGGGAGGGCGAAGCCCGCCCCCGACCTTCTGGCCAAGGCGCACCTGGTCGACGTCACCGCGCCCGGCATGGAGGGTCTGGCGTTGTGGCTGGCCGACCGCGGCCTGGACGTCACCGGCAGCATCGGCCCCGCAGACCAGGACAGCGCCGCCGCCGCCCGGCTGCGCGAGGCCGGCGTGGGCGTGGTGGTCGGCTTCGACGCGTGCAACGTCCGGGCGGGCCGGACCTGTGTGGTGTGGTCGGGGGTGGTGGCCGCTGCGCACCCCGAACTCGATCGGGCTCAGGAGTTGAAGCTGCCGGTGCTCGCCCGCGCGCACGCGCTCGCGGTGACCGCCGGGTTCGGCGGTCAGCTCGTGGCCGTCGGCGGCAGCCACGGCACCGCGACGGCGGCGGCGGTGCTCGCCGTCGCGCTGGACGACGGCCACACGGGCTGGATCCTCAACGCCCCCGCCCGCAACGGGCCGCCGGGGCACGGCGGCGACCGGCGGCTGGTGGTGGACCTGTGCCCGGACACCACCACCCACGAGGCCGCTCCCCTCGGGTCCTGGAGTTTCCGCCCCGGCACCGCGACCTTGTACCGGCGGCCGCAACCAGCGGTCACGCTGATCACCAGCGCCACCCGGAACGCGCCGCATTTCGAGGACACCATCGAGGCGCTGAACGACGCCACCAGCCTCGCCCGTTCGTCGGGCACGGTGGTGCTACCGCTGTGGGACAAGGGCGCCAAGATCGTGCACGAGAGACTCACGGACCGGCCGTCGCTCACGGGCGGGCCCGGCCCCACCGTGGTGACCGTCGGCATCACCGAAGACGCCGACGTGTGGGTCCTCACGCCCCGGTGGCTCGGCAGCGAGTACCTCCTCACGCTCCACTACCAGGGTGTGCAGCACCAATTCACCGTCCCGGTCATCGGCCGCCACCATGCTCTGGCGGTCTGCGCGGCCATCGCCACCGCCCTCGTCGTCGGCGAGGACCCGCAGGCCGTGGCGGAGCGCATTGGCACCTTCCGCGGCGCCATGTGCTCGCTGGCCGTGCTCGGCACGGAGTACGGCATCACCGTGGTGACCTCGGGTGCCCTGCACCCGCGCGAGATTTGTCAGGACGTCACGGCCGCCCGGATGCTCACCGAGGAGAACGTGGTCGTCGTCCTGGAGTCGGACGGCATGGCCCGCACCAGCGCCCACGCCGTCGAACTGGGCGCCGCCCTGGGCGATGCCGATCTCGCACTGCTCCTGCCGGTCAGTACCCCGCTGGCCGAGTGCCCCGAGCCCGACCCACTGGACGCCGTCGAGCGGGCCGCCGTCCGAGCCCTCGGCGACGGTGCGGTCCACCGTGTCCGCTGCGGTCTGAACGACCCCGGCCCGGAGCAGCGGGTCTTCGAGATGACGGCCGAGGGCGACCTCGTCCTGGTCGTCGGGACCGGCCGCCGGACCGAGCGGCTCGGACGCCGCCTGCTGCACCGCCTCAGGCCCGCTGGGGCCCTGGGCGACGACCGCCCGTGAACCCGCCGCCGACCGCCGGAGACACCATCATGGCCACCGCCCTTCCCGCCCATGCCCTGACCGAGCAGCAGGTCCGTCTGCTCGGACACATCGGCGCCGAATCCACCGTCCGTACGATCGCGGCCGACCCCGAACTCCCGTGGGCGCGCGCCGAGGTCGACGCCGCCGTGAAGGAGCTGCTGGCGGTCAGCGGCACCCGCACCGAGTCCCAGCTCGTCGCGTGGGGCACCGCGCACCGCCTCATCACCGACACCTCGCAGCCCTGCGCCGCGCTCGCCGCCGAGATCCGGCTCCCCCTGCGTCTCCACCGTGTCCTGGTGGGCTGGGTCGGCGGGCGCACCTCCCCGGAGCTCGCGACCGATTTCGACGTCACGCCCTCGACGATGCGCGGCTACAGCAGGGACCTGCGGTCCTGGTTGGGTGTGCGATCCCAGGTGCAGGCGAGCATCGCCGCCGTCCTGGCCGGCCTGGTTCAACTCAGGGACGTCGACCCGTCGTGGCCCGCCGAGCCGCTGCATCACGCCGCGGCCTGCGGACAGGCCGCGTGAGCACCCGCCACGCCGGCGATCGGGCCGCGATCGGAGTCCAGGTCGGAGCCGCCGCCCACTACCTCGTCCAGCACCGAACGCGGCTCACCCAGCCGCTCTACCCGGCGGTCTTCGCCCTCGTCGCCTTCGGCACCCTGGCCGTCGCCGACCGCCTGCTCACCTCGCGTTCTGCACCGAAGTGCCGGACCGGATCCTCCCAGCAGGACCAGACCCAGCTGACCGACTGAACACCCGCACCACCCCATGGCGGCCGTTTCGGGCCAGGGCCGCACCCCGTCGACCAGAAAGACAGCACAGCATGACCACCCCAGCACCCGGTCGAGCCGCGGGTTTCCGCGACCACTCGCTGCCCTGTCGTCCGAGCCTGCGGTACATCGAGGCGCCAGCCGCCTTTGAGCCGGACGGCCGACCGTCCATCTACCTGGCCGGGCAGACTGTCGGCTGCCCGGACTGGCAGAGCCAAGCGGTCGCCCTGCTCACCGCGGGGGACTTCGACGGCACGGTGCTCAACCCGCGTCCCTCGCGGCGCCCGGCGACTGACCCGTACGCCGCGTGGCGGCCGTTCGGCTGGCAGGACCACAACATTCGCCGCACCGACGCGGTCCTGTTCTGGAACCCGATCGGCCACGTGCGGATTCAGGACTGCTACGAGGCCGGCCTGTTCACCTGTCACGGCGGCAGGGTCGTTGTCGGCTCGGACCCGGCCGACCCCGTCCAGCGGGCCAACCGCGTACTGCTCGCCCACCTCATGCCGTGGCTGCCCGTCGAGGACACCCTCGCCGACAGCGTCACCGCCGCTCTCGCCGCGCTCACCACCCCGGCCGCCGCGCCCGTGTGCTGACCTTCCCGCCCTCCCCTTCTGCTGCCTCAGGACCGCCATGCCCCGCACCGCAACCACACCGCCGATCGAGGACCACGCCCTGATCGGGAACATGCACAGCGCCGCCCTCGTCACCCTCGACGGGTCGATCAACTGGCTGTGCCTGCCACGCTTCGACTCCCCGGCCGCCTTCGCCGCCCTGCTCGGTACCGAGGAGCACGGCTTCTGGCGCCTGGCCCCCGCTTCCTACGACGAGGCCCCGCCTGTGCCGAGCACCCGGCGCCGCTACCGGGGCGAGACGCTCGTCCTCGAACAGGAATGGGACACCGGGCAGGGGTCGATCCGGGTCACCGACTTCATGCCCGTCTCGGAGCAGCCCGATCCGACCGCCAGCGTGATCCGCATCGTCGAGGGCTTGTCCGGTACGGTCCGTGTCGCCTCCGAGTTCCGGCCCCGGCCCGGCTACGGGGCGATCATCCCGACCATCCAGCGCACCGAGCAGCACACCGGGACCTGGATGAAAGCGAGCTGGGACCCGGACCCCGACGCCTACTGGTTGTACGGGCCGCCGCACAGCCCCGGACGCCGCGGCGCCTCCTGTCGGGCCGACTTCCCCGTCGCCGCAGGCGAGAGGATCGTTCTCGCGCTCACCTGGCAGGAGCGCTGGCTGCCGGATCCTCCGCGCGCACCCGATGCCCACGCCGTCCTCGCCGCCACGCTCGCCGAGTGGAGCGACTGGTGCTCGGACTACACGTACCGGGGCAGGGACCGGGCGGCGGTGATGCGGGCCGCGATCACGCTCAGGGCCATGTGCCACGTACACGGCGGGATCATCGCCGCTCCCACCACGTCGCTGCCGGAGGAGATCGGCGGCGAGCGGAACTGGGACTACCGCTACACCTGGCTGCGCGACTCCGCGCTCACCGTCGCCGCCCTCGTCAGGCTCGGCTTCCTCCGGGAGGCCCGGGCGTGGCGAGACTGGCTCACCGGCACCCTGGACCCCGCGAACCTGCACGTGCTCTACGAGATCAGTGGCGGCACGAAGACGGGTGAGAAGGTCCTGGACCACCTGCCCGGCTACGAGAACTCCCAGCCCGTGCGGGTCGGCAACGGCGCCGCCGGGCAGCTGCAACTCGACGTCTACGGGGAGCTGGCGGACGCCCTCCTGTTGGCCGAGGACGCGGGCCTGCCGCCGGACCGGGACGCCGACGCGCTGCTGCTCGCGATGGCCGACGAGCTGGAGCGGCGCTGGCACGAGCCGGACGAGGGGATCTGGGAAGTGCGCGGTCCGCGCCGGCACTTCACTCATTCCAAGGTCATGAGCTGGGTCTTCTTCGACCGCACCGCCACCCTCCTGGCCCGGCGCCCGGGTACCGGCCTCGCCGTGGCGCGCCTGCGCACGATACGCGACGAGATCCACGCCGACGTCTGCGCCCACGGGCTCGACCCGGTGCGCGGTTGTTTCACCCAGTCCTTCGGCGGTCAGGACCTCGACGCCTCCCTGCTGCTGATCCCCGCCGTGGGATTCCTGCCCGGCGACGACAAACGCGTCATCCGCACGGTCGAAGCCGTCCAGTGCGAACTCGCAACCTCCGACGGGCTCGTCCACCGCTATCCGACCAGCCGGCACCAGGCCAACGTGGACGGCCTCACCGGCCACGAAGGCGCCTTCGTGGCCTGCTCGTTCTGGCTCGTCGACGCCCTCACCGCGATCGGCCGCACCAGCGAAGCCCGCACCCTCCTCGACCGGCTCCTCGCCCTGCGCAACGACCTCGGCCTACTCGCTGAGGAGTACGACCCCGTCGCGCGGCGCCAGCTCGGCAACTTCCCCCAGGCCTTCTCCATGTGGGCACTCGCCGACTCCTGCCGCACCCTGTCCCCGGTCGCCACCGACCCGACGTTTCCGCGCCCGAGCGCCTGCCGATACCGCAGTCGTGCTGAACCTCAACACGATGCCGATCAAGGGAGCTTGATGAGCAGTATCCCGAAGCCCGCCGACGAGGTCTCCGACAGCGAGCAACTGCTGTTCGGCGGCTCGATGCGTTATGACTACGGCTGGGCCAAACACGAGATGGCCAGCGGTGAGGTCACGTTCTGGGCGGTGGCGCGTCAGATGCCCCGCTTCCTGCGCCTGGCCGGGCGGATGGCGTGGCAGGCCGACCGCCGGGCCCTGATCGCGCTGGTGGGCGCCGAGGTGCTGCGGGGCCTGGCAGCGGCCGCCGCGCTGATCGCGACCAACCGCGCCTTGTCCGCGATCCTGGCGCCCGGCGAGGTGGGGCAGGTACTGCGTGCAGCCCTCCCGGCGGTCGTCACGGTCGGTGCACTGGCCGCGCTCTCCTCCGTGCTGTCGGCAGTCTCCGCCTGGGCGGGCGGGCGACTGGAGCCCGCGGTCTTCCGACGGGCCACCGTGGAGTTCCTCGGCATCGTCAGCCGCTCCGAGCTGGAGGCCATCGAGGACCCCGCCTTCCTTGCGGAGGTCGACAGTGCTCGCTGGGGCGCGATGTCCCTGCAATCCATCATCGGCCAGGCCACCTCCGTCCTAACCGCTGGCCTCTCCCTCGTTTCCGCCGCCGGTGTCCTGTCCGTCCTCCACCCCGTGCTGCTGCCGATGCTGGTACTGATCACCGCACCGCGCGGTTGGGGAGCCGTCCTCACCGCCCGCCGCCAGTACGCCTCCACCCGGGCCTGGCTCCAGCACTCCCGCGCCAGCTCCGCACTGGCGGACATGATGATCCGTCCCTACTCGGCGGCCGAGCAGCGCGTCCACGCCAGCGGACCGTTCCTGCTTCACCACTACGAGCGGATGGCCGAATCCGCCGAACAGGAGCAGGCCCGCCTCGCCGGTGCCCGCGCCCGCACCGACCTGCTCACCGCCGCCCTCGCCGGCCTCGCCACCACCGCAGCGTTCGCTCTGCTCGGCTGGCTCGTGATCGACGGCTCGATCCCGCTCGCCGCCGCCGGTACCGCCGTCGTGGCCATTCGCTCCGGAGCCGCGAGCATCGGTGGCCTTGTGTCCCAGGTCAACCGCCTATATGAGGAGAGCCTGTTCGTCCGCGACCTCGACCAGCTTCGCCGCGACGGCCACCGCCGGGCCATCCCCACCGGCGGGACGCCCCTGCCGGAGCGTCCGGAGACGATCACCGTTGAGGAGGTGACATTCAGCTACCCCGGCCGGGAGGTCCCGGCGCTGGACAAGGTCAGCCTCACCATCCCGCGGGGGAAGGTCATCGCTCTGGTCGGCTCCAACGGGTCGGGTAAGTCCACGCTGGCCAACGTCCTGTGCGGCGTCTACCAGCCCCACCAGGGCAGGGTGCTGTGGGACGGCGTCGACACCGCCACCGCCGACCGTCACCAGCAGTTCCGCAGCGTCGCCCTGCTCGCACAGAACTTTCAGCGCTGGATCTTCACCTTGCGCGCCAACCTGCTGCTGGGGCGCCCCGAGGTCCCCCTCGGCCAGGAGCACCTGGACGCCGCCGCCGATTACGCCGACCTCCAGCCGGTGCTCGACGAATTGCCCCACGGGTGGAACACCCTGCTGGCCAAGGGATTCGAGCGAGGTGTCCAGCTGTCGGGCGGCCAGTGGCATCTGGTCGCCCTGGCCCGAACCCGCCTGCGCCTGACCACCCCCGACCGGGACGGCCGGCTGCCGGCGCTGGTCGTCGTCGACGAGCCCACCGCGGCCCTCGACCCGCAGGCCGAAGTAGCCGCGTTCGAGCAGATCCGCCAGCTCACCGACCTCGGGGTCACTGTCGTACTAATCACCCACCGCCTCGGCGCCACGGCGAAGGCCGACCACATCTTCGTCCTGGACCACGGCAGGCTCATCGAAGAGGGCACGCACGCCGACCTCATGGCCCGCCAGCCCGCGACGAGCTACCGCGAGGCGTACCTGCTGCAAGCCCGGCAGTACGACATCACCGTCCCTGGCCAGACGCGCGGCCGGGACGGAGCCGACACCCACTGATTCCGACCAGGTGTCGGCCGAGCCGACACCCGCTTCGACTGGAGGCTCTGATGGAACCGCTGCTGGGCGACGGACCGTTCGGCCCGGACGCCGGGGGTCTGCCCCGAGCGGGCTGGCAGTCCGAGATTCTGCCGGTGCTGCGCTCGCTGGCGGCCGACGAGGTCGCGGTGCACGGGCTGGAGGTGGCCGGGTCCGCCGCCGGGGACGGCCGGCTGCTCGACGTCTGGTCCGACCTGGACGTCCTGGTGACCACCAACCGTGATCCGGGGCCGGTCGCCGACAGGCTCGCGCTGGCGGTGACCGCCGCTCTCGGCCCCCTGTACGCGAGCAGCCGCTCCGCGGCCGGGCGGGAGACCGGGGTGCGGCTGGTCCTGGTGGACCTGCGCCGCATCGACCTTACGGTCCGCAGTACCGCCACCATCGAGAGCCTGGCGGCCCCATCCAGTCCCTCCGGGCTGGCCCAGATCGCCGAGGAGTTCCGGTTCGACGCGGTCCTCGCCGCGTTCAAGACCGCCCGCCAGGACCTGCTGATCGGCGCCCACCTCGCGCTCCAGCTCCCCAGACACCTGCTCGTCGCGGCCATGATCCTGCGCGACCAGGAGACCGGCACCCGCCACCACCGCCACGGCAGCACCCAGTGGAACACCTGGCTCAAACACCTCGCAGCGGTCACCCCTCCCACCAGTACGCTCCCCATCACCGCCTCGATCCGCCACCACGCCCACGTCCTGCAAGACCTCCTTGCCGTCCACGCACCCGACCTGGCCACCGACGACGAGCCCCTGCACCGGCTCCTCGCCGCCGTCGACCGCAGCGCCGAGACCCACTCGGCATACCAGGCCGGCGCCTGACCGACATCAGCCAGCCGGGCTGCTGGGCCGCGGCCAACGATGTCCGGCAGCCGCGTGGCTGACGGCGGCTGCCGTGCCGTCGCTGTCCGGCCGTGCCGCCCGCCGGCCCCCGCCCTGCTGCCCCAACACCCAGGTCACCTCCCGCGCTCCCCGGCGCACCCCCGCCACGCAACCACCGGGGCCTCCGGTACCTCCGGACATTCTGCTTGCCCCCTTCACACCCGCACCCCCGTACACAGGAGCACCATGTCCGCCCTCACAGCCGACCGGCACAGCGCCGACGGTCTGACGTTGTGGCAGCAGCAGCAGAGGGCCGTATCACCTATCACTCGACCGTGGCCGCGGCCAGCGCGTTCGCCCAGGTCCTGCGCTACGCGGTGCAGTACCTTCCGGCCGGGCAGCGGCCGAGCACGCTGTGGACCGGGCACGTCAACGGACGTCAGGACCGCGCCGTCCGACAGCGGGTTCTCGACCGGTTCCGCACCCACACGGGCGGCCTGGCCGTCCTCACCAACTCCCAGCTCCTGGTCGAAGGATTCGACGCCCCGGAGACCGACGCGGTCGCCATCATCGACCCGCGCCGCTCGAAAATCGGGATCACTCAGATCGCCGGACGGGCCCTGCGCCGCGGCGACCGCAGCCGCCCCAAGACGGCCGCCATCATCGTGCCGGCCACCACCGCCGAAGACGCGGACCAGGACCCGGACAGCGGCTTCGACACCGTCATCGCCACCGTCCAGGCCATGGCGGCCCTGGACGACCGGCTCGCCCGCCACCTCACCCGACTGCGCCGGACCCGGCAGCGCGGCGCCCGGCCTACGGAGCCGCCGTCACTGCCGAAGTGGATCTCTTTCAGCGGCACCGAGATCCCGGCGGGCTTCATCGACGCGGTCACCGTTCGGAGCGTCTTCTCCACCGGTTCCCGCAGGGCACGCCACCTGGAGGACCTGCGGGTCTTCCACACCGCGAACGGCCACCTGCGCGTGGCTCGGGCCTGGGTCGGCCCCAGCGGGGAGCGGACCGGCCAGTGGCTGCATAACGCGAGACACCGCCACCGCAACGGCTCCCTGCCGCGCGCCGTCGCGCACCAGCTGGAGGAACTGGGCGTGGTGTGGCACCGCCGGGACGCCGAGTGGGACCAGCTCATCCAGGACCTGACCGACTACAAGGCCGCACACGGGAACCTGCTGGTCCCGACCGCCTACGTCACCCCCGTCGGCCAACGCCCCCTCGGCGCCCAGGTCCGCGGCAAGCGCACCCGCTTCGACGCTCTGAGCGCTGAGCGGCGCGACGAGCTGACCGGGCTCGGGTTCGTCGCCAACGTCGCGCAGTCCCGGTTCATGGAGAACATCGAGTTGCTGAAGACGTTCAAGGCGGAGACCGGCCACGCGCGTGTCCCGGTGTCGGACAGGGGTGGTGATGGCGACCGGCTCGGAAACTGGCTGAAGAACTGCCGCCAGGCCGCCCGCCGCGGCGGGCTCCCCGCCTGGCAGCGCGCGGAACTCACCGCGTGCGGCGTCATCCTGTCCCCGGCGGCGGCTGGCCTCCGGGTACAGGATGCGGCAGGAGAGCCTGAGCTGCGGGGGACTTGAGTGTTCCGGCGACGCCGGAACACCGAGTTCGGCAGGGTGCGACACGCACGCCACACCTGCACGACCCTGCACCCCGTCACCTGCCTCGCCACCAGCGGGGCTGGCGTATCAGCGATCATCAGCGCAACAGTGGGAGAGGCATAGATCCCACGGTGCGCAGCCCTGGCCTGTTCTCATAGGCTGGGCCCTGCCGGGAAGCCGTCCAAAACCCGGACTGCACCAGGAAGTGGTCAGGGGTCCGGCCCCCCTCCGCGGCCCAGTATCCGGAGCCGGCCGCCCGCTTCAAGGGCGCTCCCGTTGGTCGCGTGGCTGCGCCACCGGCTGCGCCGGCCCTTGACCCGGGCGGCCTCTTTGCCCCGGACCCCAGGCAGCTGTCGGGGGGACGGGGGAGGTGTGCCCGTTGATCTGACGGTCCGTCAGTCATCTGACCGCCGTGCCGAACCGCGCCCTCAGGCTTGACCAGAAACCCTCAATGAGGTAATATTGTTCTTGTTGGGAGGGGATGGCACCCCCGACCGGCAGACAGAGACCATGCACCTGTTGGAGGATTCGTGACCACCGCATTCGCCCCCGCTGAGCTGCTGACCGACGAGGTTGCCTCGCCGGAGCTGGACGAGCTGACCGACGCTCTCGCTGCCGCGCCGAGCGACAGCCCCGACGGCCCCACCGACCAGGCCGAGGGCTCGGCGAAGGTGCTTCTCGAAGACGTTGATCCGAAGGAGCTGACCTTCACCCGCAACGTCCGAAAGGCGGAGCTGACCGCCGACTTCGTCGCTTCCATCGCGGAGAACGGCCTCTATCAGCCGATCATCGCCACCCCCCACGAGAACGGGATCGCGATCATCCTCGGCAACCGCCGGGCCAAGGGTGCGATCGAGGCTGGCCAGCTCGTTGACGTCATCGTTCGCAACGACCTCACCGCCGAAGAGGCGCGCATCATCGCGCAGCTGATCGAGAACATGCACCGGGAGGACATGAAGCAGAGCGAGATCGGCGACGCCTACGCGCAACTCTCCATCGAGCTCGGTCTCGACGCCGATCAGATCGCCACCCGGGTCGCCCAGGATCCGAAGAAGGTCCGCGCGTCGATCGCACTGGCCGGAATGCCGAAGACGGCCCGCGCTGCTGTCGACAAGGGCGCGCTCACCTTCGAGGATGCCGAGGCCCTGGCCGAGTTCGAAGGCGACCCGAAGGCGTACAAGCGACTCCTCGCCAAGATCGAGAATGGGCACGGTCTGAACTGGGCGATCAAGGATGAGCGGCGCAAGGCGGAGCGGGCCGCGCTGCGGGCGGAGACCGCGCAGGCGCTCGCTGCGGCCAACGTCCGGATGGTCGGCGAGCCGCAAGGGTTCAGCTGGAAGGCGTCGCGCGAGGTGGACGTCAACCGCCTCGCCGATGCTGACGGCGTGGTCCTGACGCCCGAAACCCACGCTGCTTGCGCCGGGCACGCAGCGTTCTTCAACGAGCACCAGGCCGAGGGCATCAAGGCAACCTTCATCTGCCGAAACCCCCACGAGTACGGGCACCACGTCTCCGGCTCCTACAACTTCCTCAGCGCCGAGGAGACGGCCGCCAAGGCGGCAGCGGAGCAGGCAGCCCGTGAGCGCCGGGAGGCCCTGGCCATCTCCCAGGAGGTGCGGGCGGAGTACATCCAGGAGCTCTGCCGCTCCAAGAAGGTGCCCAAGGGGATGACCAAGAAGGTTCTGCGGCTGCTCTACACGCTGGGGGCGGACGAGACCAGTCCTGAGGTGCTGGTCTACCTCAACGCGCCGGGTGACGACGACCGGACCGACCGATTCGAGCGCTTCACCCGCCGGATGGCTGAGGCGCGTCTCCCGCTGGTGCTGTTGGCCGCCGTTGCGGTTCGGGCGGAGCGTGCGGTCCGGCAGTCCCTCTCCGGCTACGGCGACAAGTGGGCCGCGCTGGAGTGGTTCGACTTCCTCGCGGCCTACGGCTACGAACTGACCGATCCTGAGATCGAGTTCGTGGCCGACCTCCGGGCGAAGCTCGCCGAGGCCGAAGCGCGAGCCGCAGCGAAGGCGGCGGCGGAGGAAGCCCGACAGGCTGACGCGGACGAGTACGACGAGTACGACGAGTACGAGGAGGAGCAGGAGGACGCCGAGGAGGAGGTGGGCGAGCCGGAGCTGGCCGCCGAGGAGGAGCAGGAGGACGCCGAGGAGGAGGTGGGCGAGCCGGAGCTGGCCGCCGAGGAGGATCAGGCGGACACCGAGAGCGAGCAGGAGACCGGCGACGAGCTGAACCGACACCTGGCGGTCGTCGCGAGCATCCTTTCGGACGACTCGGAGCAGGACTGGGAAGCGCTCTACCCGGAGATCAACGAGCCCATTGCCGCCTAGGACCAAGGGGATGGGATTCCCCGCCTGAACCAGCCGGGGGTGTCCGATGGCACCGGACACCCCCCGGCCCTGCCGACCACACCACCACCCGCCGGAGGACCCGTGCACCTGCATCTCGCCACCACCGACCACCGACCGCCCACTGTCCGAACCGACCTCGCTGTCCATCTCGCCGGGCACCATGAGGCCCACGCGGTGCTGATCGCTCGCACCATCCTGCTGACCATGCCGTCCGTCCGCGTGCGCCTGGCCCACCCACAGCCCGCGTACGAGGCGTACAAGGCGTGGACCAGCGCCGCCGACCGCGCCGCCCGAGTTCTTGCCGGGGCGGAATCCGGTACGGTCCCCGAGCCCGATGGACAGGTGTCCGGGCATCTCCGCTTTGACCGACCGGTCCCTCCGGCAGTCGTGGAGGCCCTGCCCGCGAAGCTCAGCCCGACCCGCGCGCCGCAACTGCGGGTCAGCGTCGGCGGTCTGCTGACCGTGGTCACCGACAAGGCGGCGTTCACCAGCCAGCTCAACCTCTGGACCACCGCCTACCGCCACGCTGCGCGCCGGTGGAGCAACCTTCCCTCCGTCGAGGAGCTGACGGCCGGAGCACTGCCCCGCTTCGACGACATCGCGGCTCCGGCGCTCGCCAAGGCGGCGGCATGAGCGACACCAGGCCGACCGGCCCGCAGTACGTCACCCTGGTTACCGAAGGCGGCTACCGGATTCACGCCACGATCACCCTTGACTGGGAGATCGGTGCCGCCCTCTACCGAATCCCGGAGCTGGGAGGCACCATCACCGTGGGGTGGGAGTCCGGCCACTACTACACGCGGTGCTGCGACGGGAACGCGATCCAGATCACCTATGGCAAGCCCGAACGAAGCCCGTTCACCAAGCACTACCAGGACGCGCCGACCGTCTACGGTGTCCAGCTTGCCGACCAAGCGGTCTTCCACCCCGAGACGATGAGCCCCACCAATCACCAGTGGCTGGTGGTCCGGCGCGAGCTCGGGGGGCACTACAGCCCCAGCGCGCCGGAGGGCACCCAGCGCAGGACCGCCGCCATCGTCCACGCGATCACCCGGCACATGCTGTCCCGCCCGTGGGCAGCTGATCTACGACGCGCCCACGACGAGGAGCACGCCCCAGCCCGGTACCGCCACCACCAGGGGGCCATCAGCGAGCTGGAGAAGGAAGCGGCCACGCTCCAGGAGAAGATCACGCGGGAGAAGACCCACGCAGCCGTCCAGGCAGCCGTGATAGAGGGAGCGGCCAGCAGGGAGCGCGGAACCCAACCGCTGCCCGCCCTGCTGGCCGAGCACCAGCAGCTTGCCGCATGAGACCGGCCGCCCGATCCGACGACACGGGTCGGGCGGCCGGGCGGCCGGCACCGCGGGGGAGGGGGCATCGAGCCCCCTCCCCCGCGCCCGCCTCCGCCCCCGGAGCCAGCCGCCTGCCGCGACCGACCCGCCGACCACCCCGGCCCCAGCGTGCCCACCACCGCAGGGCACGTACGCTGATGAGAGAACCCGCGCCCGCCCCGCGCGAACCCGAGGAGCCAACCCCGATGCACCACCCCGTCACCACCCCGGAGGACCGCCGCCGGGCGGTCACCTCCGCCACGGGCTCGGTCCGAGCCGAGGGCCTCACCCCCAGCACGGACTACCTCACCGACGCCGAGGAGTACGCGGCCGGTCGGATCACCGCAGACGAGCTGGTCCAGCGAGCCGAAGCCCGCCACCGCACGCCGGGCGCAGAGCAGACGGCCCCCTGACAGTGGCCGACCCCTACGCCGATCCGGACAGCGGAGTCCTGCGCAACCGGCTCGGCATCACCGACCAAGGGCAGCTCGCCGCCGCCGAAGCCGACATCACGGCCGCCCGCCTCACCCGGATCGCCGAAAAGCCCGTTCCCGGCCGGTACGACCTCGCCCACCTCCAGGGCTTCCACCGCGAGGTCTTCGGCAGCATCTACCCGTGGGCGGGGGAAGTCCGCTCCATCGAGATCGCCAAGGGGAACACCCAGTTCTGCCTCGTCCGGATGATCCCGGGCTTCGCCGACGACACCTTCGGCCGACTCGCACGCCGTCAGGACTACCTCCGCGGCCTCGACCGGGACAGCTTCCTCACCGGGTTGGCCGACCTCTACGGCGACGTCAACGCCCTGCACCCGTTCCGTGAGGGCAACGGGAGGGCACAACGGGCCTTCCTCGGCCAGCTCGCCGCCGACGCCGGGCACCCGATCGACTGGACCCGGCTCGACCCCGACCGCAACACGCTGGCGTCCATCGCGTCGTTCAACGGCAACACCGGCCCCCTCCGCGCGATGCTCGCCGACCTCACGGTGGAGCAGCCGGCCACCAGGACCACGCCGACCACCAGGACCACGACCCCGGTACAGCTGATCCAGCCCCCGCCGGTCCAGACGCCCAACCGGCCGACCATCCGTCCATGACCGCAGACAAGCGGAAGGCCGGTGGACACACCCGCGAACGGGTACCCCGAAGGGCGTTGGCACGCATCCACCGGCCAGAGACCACAGCACCCCACAGAGGGGGCGTGCAGAACCTCCAGCATAGACCAGCCGACCTCCCCGCAGGCATCCGTTGACCGCATCAGCCCCGCCTCTGAAATCATCAGGCGACAAACCGGCACAAGACCAGGAGCGAGCGCATACCCGACCCCGAGCACTCCTCTCACCTGCTGGATCAAGTGGTCCGTACCTCCAGGCGCGTCGCCGTCCCGGAGCCTGAGCCGCTTCGCCGGTGGCATCTGCTGACCGATGTCATGGACCCCGGCGAGCCGGCCGTCCCGAACGACGGTGGACACGATCCGCAGTGCACGAACGCCCACCCCTCCGTGCAGTTCGCGATCGGCCACGGCCCGGATCGCCGCGAGGTGACCACCTCGGCCTGCATCCTGGGCACCGCCGACCTGTTCACGACCTCCACCGACTGAGCTCGTTTCTGGACCTCCCGGTGGTGGTGGCCGCCGGCCGCCTGTGGCGGGATTCGGTCGCGCCTTCGGCGCGGCTGCCTTTTTGGTCCGGGCGCCCCGCTGCGTGGTTCCCCCGGCCCCCCTCCGCGGCCCAGTATCCGGAGCCGGCCGCCCGCCTCAAGGGCGCTTCGCGTGGCTTCGCCACCGGCTGCGCCGGCCCTTGACCCGGGCGGCCTCTTTGCCCCGGACCCCAGGCAGCTGTCGGGGGGACGGGGGAGGTGCGGCCGTTGATCTGACGGTCAGTCAGCCGTCCGACCGGCGCGCTGAACTATGCCCTCAAGCTTGACCAGAAACCCCTAGTGCGGTAATATTGTTCTTGTTGGGAGGGGATGGCACCCCCGCCCAGCAGGCAGAGACCACGGCACAACCGGAGGGCGGACATGAGCCCGCGCTACATCGCCTACTTCACCAATCCGTTCTCCGGCAGCGGCAACCCCGAGCCCGTCGCGTCGATCCGCCAGGCGGCGGACCAGCTGCGGAGCCGGGCCCGCGATCCCCGAACCGGCTGCACCGAGCAGTCGTTCGCCGATCTCTACCGCATCACCGACGAGCACATGCTCGCGGAGGCGGAGGAGATGGCCGGGATCGGAGTGCCGTTCGGTGGCGGTCCGGACTTCCGGATCACCCTGGGCCCGCGCGGCGGCGCCCGTATCGAACGCTAAGAGGAGCAGGAACCATGGCAGGCGAAACCAAGATCACCATTGTCGGAAACCTCGCGGACAACCCGATGCTCAAGTACAGCGACAGCGGAGCCGCGCGGGCCGTCTTCACCGTCATCTCCAACGAGCGGGTGTGGGACAGCTCCACCCGCAGCTACCGGGACGGCGACTCGATCTCGATGCCGTGCGTCGCTTGGCGGCAGTACGCGGAGAACATCGCGGCGAGTCTGGCCAAGGGTGCGCGCGTCGTCGTGACCGGTGTCCTCAAGCAGCGCACCCACCAGCCGGCCGACGGACCTCGCCAGGTGTACACCGAGCTCCAGATCGACGAGGTCGGCGCGTGCATGCGCTTCGCCACCGTCGAGGTCACCAAGGCGGGAAGTCGCCCCGCCCAGCAGGCAGCGGCCCCCGTCCAGGCTGCACCCGGCGCGTTCGACGCCACCTGGCCGCCGGTCCAGGCCCCGCCCGTCCCGACCGCCCCGCCCGCCGTCGGCTCCTGGCCGACTCCGGCCATGGCCAGCTGATCACCCTGCGGCCGGGCGGACTCCTCCGCCCGGCCCACCCCACCCCACCCACGAAGGGACAGCTTGAGCACCACCACGCCCGATGCCGGGCCCGCCAGCGGCACCCCTGCCGCACCAGTCCGCCTGGCTCCCGCGAAGACACCGGCCACCGTGGCCGCCGTCGTCGCCTACGCCCGCCGCCACGGCTGGACCGCCGACGCAGAGTGGTCCCCGGCCGACGAGACCAACACCGGCGACGGATGGGTGGTGACGACATCGGCCGACACCGCGCGCGGACGCGGCGAGTTCCGGCTGGTCTGGCGCTACCACGGCAACGGCAAGGTCCCGCGTTACGAACGCTTCTACTCCGACGGACGGAGCCCGAGCGCGTACAGCCACGGCCCCACCCTGCCGTTCGTGCGCTGGGCCATGCGGAACAGCCCGATCCCCTCGGCAGCGGCAGGCGACGAACCGCCGGTCTGGCGCTGGCGCGAGCCGGACGCCTTGCCGCCCACGGTCGAGGAGCTGACGGAGGCCATGCTGGCGCCGATCCGGCGCAGCGCTGAGCATTCGTGGCTACCCCAGACCGTCTACGCCTCGCGGTGGATCGGGCACGACTTCCTTGGCCAGGACTGTCTCCTCATCAGCGTGGCCATGCCGCGCGACGACTACCGGCCCGAGGACGTCCACCCCGACAGCCCCATGCCGCTGCTGACCATCCTTCCCACCTTCTACTACGGCACCGTCCCCATGGGAGGGTGAGCCGGCCACACCGAACGCCCCTTCGCCGACACCCGTTCCACCCGTCGACCACCGCTGCCGAAAGGCCCTCCATGCCCACCGCCCCGCCCCCGAGCGAGCTGACCCGCATCATCAACACCGTCCAACGCGGCATGTTCGCCGTCGTCCTCGCCGTCATCGCCGCCACCGTGGTCGCCACCCTGCGGGACCAACTCCTCATCACCTACCCCCTGCTCGCTGTCGTCGTCGGCTTGCTCTGGCTCCAGTCCGTTGTGGTCCTCCGTCTGCCCAAGGCCATCAACCAGGCCGCCGAGCAGCACGGCGGCCCGCCGCTCCTGCCCAGTACCGCCCCCCGAAGCTGACCGAACCGGCCGGTCGGACCACGAAGGCCCGGCCGGCCCCTCCGGAGAATTCTTGATCACCACCTACACCCGCACCCGCCTGCTGCTCCGCTACGAGGTCGAGCACGCAGAGACCGGCCTCACCTACTACACCGTCCGCGCACCCCACGTCATCGGCACCATCACACTGCACCCCGAGGCCGCCCCCGGGGAGGCCGACAACCCCGACGCCTACACCCGGCTCCGGTTCGTCTCCGGCCGCTACGACCCCGACGAGGGCCCCAGCAGCTACACCGACCGACTCGCCGTCTATAACGCATGGATCTACGACGGCATCACGCTCCCCGAGCCCGGCGCTCCCGCCGACCGCGACCCGTGGGAACGGCTCCACCGAAGCACCTACGAGCTGGCCACCGAGAAGGCCCGCGCACGAGCCAAGGAGGTCGGAGAGAAGATCGTCAGCGAGTACCGGCTGGACCGCCAGCGGCACGCGCAGCACACCCGCTACCTCCGGTCGGCGGCTGACCGCCAGCTGGCACGGGCCACCCGCGAAGCTGTCGACCTCCGCCCAGCCGCCGATCGGCTCGGTGTGCTGGAGACCCAAATCGACCGATGGACCCGACTCCGCCACCCCGAGGCGAGCACCACCACGACCGTGGAGGTCGGAGGCCACCTGGCCGACTGGATCGACGCCCGACTGGCCGGCCGCCAGCCGCTCACCCCCGCCGACCGCGAGGTCTACCGCTCCTGGACCGCTGCCCGCCGACTCGGCGACTGCGCGGCGATTTTCCAGCCCCGCCGCGTGGTGCTGCGCACCGCCGCCGCCCTCGCCAGCTTCGCCCACGTCCTCACCGAGGCCAGTCTGGAGTCGCCGAGCAAGGCCGCCCGAGCCGACGCCCGCTGCCGCCTCCGCCGCATCGCCGAAGTCCACCCCGCCCTCGCCCCGGTGGTCCCCCGCCGGGAAGACGAGGAGCCGCCCCGCTGACCCGGGGGCACCGCCACCGGCCGCCCCGGTCGCGGTGCCCTCGGTCCGGGGTCGGTCGCGCCTTCGGCGCGGCGGTGTTGTTGGGCGGCTGTCGCCGCCGGCCGCCTGTGGCGGGATTCGGTCGCGCCTTCGGCGCGGCTGCCTTTTTGGTCCGGGCGCCCCGCTGCGTGGTTCCCCCGGCCCCCCTCCGCGGCCCAGTATCCGGAGCCGGCCGCCCGCCTCAAGGGCGCTTCGCGTGGCTTCGCCACCGGCTGCGCCGGCCCTTGACCCGGGCGGCCTCTTTGCCCCGGACCCCAGGCAGCTGTCGGGGGGACGGGGGAGGTGCGGCCGTTGATCTGACGGTCAGTCAGCCGTCCGGCCGGCGCGCTGAACTATGCCCTCAAGCTTGACCAGAAACCCCCAGTGAGGTAAGCTGATGTCATCAGGTCGACGGGAGGGCAACCCGGAGACCGGCCCGCGAAGCACAAACCGAGAGGCCGAACATGATCGAACTGCACAGCGCGAGCGTCGAACCGGCGAGCTGGGCCTGGGGGGCGATGCCCGAGCAGAACCGGCACGCGCGAGGACACGAGTTCTACCCGCCCTTCGCCGACCTGGAGAAGATCCCCGAGCTGTACGCGACCGACGGGCAGTCCTTCGAGGAGAAGGTCCTCCACATCCACTACTTCACCGGCGGCTCGGACTGGTACATCGCCGAGGTGGACCCGGCCAGCGGCCTGGCCTTCGGTTGGGCCAGGGTCAACTACCCCGAGGGCGAATGGGGTTACATCCACCTGGTGGAGCTGGAGGAGCTCTACCTCACGCCGACCGCGAAGCCGGGGCACCTGGTCCTTCCGATCATGGTCGAGCGGGATCTCGACTTCACCCCGACCCGCGCGGCCGACATCCCGGCCCTTTCCTGCTGAACCCGACGCTCCGCCCCACCCACCCCGCCGCGCAGCAAGAAGGAGCCCTGTGTCCGTCCTCGCCCCCGAACGACCCTCCGCCGACTCCGCCGACTCCGCGCTGGTCGCCGTCCGCGCCTTCATCTCCACCGATCCCGGCTCGTACCGAGGCGAGCCCGCCGACGTCGAAGGTGTGTCTGTGATCATCCGCGACGTGATCACTGCCCTGCTTCACCTGGCCGACGCCACCGGAGTCGAAGGCGACCGGGAAGAACTCGCCCTCCAGGCCTACTACCGATACCGCGAGGAAGCCGCCTGCGAGCGACTCGCCGGACTCGACCCGCTCTGAGGTCCCCGTACGGCGGCCACCGCACGGTGGCCGCCGTACGGCGCGGGTTCGGTCGCGCCTTCGGCGCGGCGCCCTTTTCTGGTCCGGGCGCCCCGCTGCGTGGTTCCCCCGGCCCCCCTCCGCGGCCCAGTATCCGGAGCCGGCCGCCCGCCTCAAGGGCGCTTCGCGTGGCTTCGCCACCGGCTGCGCCGGCCCTTGACCCGGGCGGCCTCTTTGCCCCGGACCCCAGGCAGCTGTCGGGGGGACGGGGGAGGTGCGGCCGTTGATCTGACGGTCAGTCAGTCGTCCGACCGGCGTGCCGAACTATGTCGTCAAGCTTGACCAGAAACCCCCAATGAGGTAATATTGTTCTTGTTGGGAGGGGAGGGCAACCCCGACCGGCGCCCGCGATGGACCGAACGAAAGGCGTCAACGCATGACGATCACTCTCGACCGCGACCGACTCGAAGAGATCAACGCGGCCAAGCAGGCCGAGTGCGGCCACAGCGGCGGGTCGGGCTGCGCCTGGTGCTGGCTCACCCCCGACGCCATTGCCGAACTCCCCTACGCGGAGCGCCTGGCCGTCGCCGTCGATCTCGACCACCGGCTCACCGAACTCGGTATTCCCCGCGCACCCCGCACGGTCGTGATCGTCTCCGGTGCCCGCACCTACGCGGTGCAGGTCATGTGCGAGGAGCTCGGTACGTGGGAGCTGCGCATCCCCGCCCCCGGCGAGGAGTACGCCCTGTTCCGGGGTGCGATGTGGGCGAGCCCCGACGCGCAGATCCGCAGCGACCAGGCCCCGACGTGGATCGGGGGCCGGGACGACCTCGCCGACATCGCCCGAAGCTTTGCGGGCCTGCTCTGGGCGGCGGGCCTCCGGTAGCCCCATCCCCGCCCCCGGCCCGGCGATCCGCCGGGCCGGGCCCCGCCCTGCACTCCGAGGAAGCATCTTGAAGATCATTGACGTTCAGCACGATTCCGACGTGGCCCGCCCCGTCCGCTCCCGCGAAGTGCTCGCGGTCCTCGCCGACATCGGCGAGAAGTTCGACGCCGCCGCCGCAGTGGTCCGGGAAGTCGCCGCGGCCGAGTGGGCCGCGCTCCCGCCCGCACCCACCCTGGCCGTCGCCGACTGGCAGCGGGCGTGCCCCGCACTGGTCGAACTCGACACCTTCCTGGCCGCCGCCCATGCCAAGGTGGCCGCCGCTCTCGCCGAAGGCCGGTTCACCCCCCGGCGACAGCTGCGCTGGTCGTTCGTGCTGGCGCTCCACACGATCGGCCTGGCCTGGCGTGACGCCTACCTCCCCGGCGCGCACTACGTGATCAGCCCCGACCTGTCCGTCCGGCCGGGCCTGTCCGCCGCCGCCGCATGGGGCGCGGCCAGCGGGGTCGCCCCCGCCCGCGCCCGCCGCTGGGCGGTTGCCGTCACCGTGTCGCACTTCCGTGCGATGTCGGAGGAGGTGAACGCCGCGACCGGGTGAACCCATATCCAGAGGGTTGACCAAAAACCCTTAATGAGGTAATATTGTTCTTGTTGGGCGGGGAGGGCAACCCCGGCCGGCACCCGCGACAGACCCCGGCGCGAAGGACTTCACACATGACCGTCACCCTGGCCAGGACCTCCACCCGCAACGCGAGCCTTTCCGAGATCGTGGGCATTCTCCGCGAGCAGCACCCCCGCAAGACCGATGTGGTCGCCCCCGTCGGGGCCATCCGCGCCGAGGGCGGCCGACTGATCATCAAGGACGCGGACCACGACCTCACCCCGGACGGAGTCACCAGCAAGCCTGCGGAGTTCCGGCTCACCGACGTCTGCGAATCCGGTGTCGCCGAGAAGCTGGGCATTCCCGTCGGCTACCTGCGGAAGACCCGGACCGAGGCCCCGCACCTGTGGGACAGCAACGTCAACGGGTGGCTCAGTCACGAGAGCCGCGCCGACAAGTCGTTCATGATCCGTACGCTTCGCCCGGGTGCGGGCGAGGACACCGGCACTGCCCGCGCCTTCCTGAGCCCCAGCTATCGGATCATCGACAACTTGGACATCCTCGCCGCCGCGCTCCAGGGCGTGCGGGACGCCGGTGTCGAGGTCCGGCTGGACAAGTGCGACCTCACCGACCGGAAGATGTACGTCAAGATCACCGCTCCGCAGGTCAGCGCCTACGCCCCTGAGCTGTTGAAGGACTACCGGAGCCCGTTCACCGGCGCAAGGGGCGCGGACAACCCGACCGTCTTCGCCGGGTTCGAGATCAGCAACAGCGAGACCGGGTGCGGGGCGTTCACCATCGTGCCCCGACTGGTCGTCCAGGTCTGCGACAACGGAATGGTGATCACCAAGGACGTCATGCGGTCCGTGCACATCGGCGGACGCCAGCAGGACGGGGTGATCCGGTGGAGCGACACCACCCAGGCCCGCACCCTCGACCTGGTCACCTCCCAGACCACCGACGCCGTCAGCACCTTCCTTGACCACGACTACGTCGTCCGACAGCTGCGGTCCATCCAGGAGACGGCCGCGACCCGGATCAAGAACCCGGAAGCCACCATCACCACCGTCGCCCAGCGGCTGAAATTCACGGAGGAGCGCCGGGCCGACATCTTCGCCCACTTCATCCAGGGTGGGGACCTGTCCGCCGGTGGCGTGCTGCACGCCGTCACCTCCGTCGCCCAGACCCTCCCGGACGCCGACGACGCCCACGAGGTCGAAGCGCTCGGCATCCGCGCCATGGAGCTGGCCGCCACCCTGTGACCGGCCCGCCGCCCGGCCCACCGGGGCCGGGCGGCCCGGCACAGGCCGCCACCACCAGCCCACCGCGAGAACTGGGAAGCCCCTTGACCACCATCGTTGAACGCCTGCGCACCCTCGTGGCCGAGGTCACCACCTTCGAAGAGGAATGGGAGGAGAAGTTCCGCACGGCCCTGCCGTCCTACGATCCCAACCGTGAGGACTTCCCCGTCGACCCCGGCGACGAGGAGGGCTATTACACGCTCTGCGCCGACCGCGCGGCCGAGGCCCGCGACCAGCTCCACCGGGTGACCATCAGCGTCGAAGCCGTCGCCCGTGAGCTGACGGACACCGTCGCCGAGGCGGACCAGCCCGGCTGACCGACCCACCGGCCGCCCAGCGCGAAGCTGGGCGGCCCCCGGCCGGGAGCGCCGAGCTGCGGGGATCGACCCCGCACCACGGCCCAACCCCTCCCGCAGCCCACCCACCGCAGCACCCACCCGCCGCACCGCCCGCCGGCCCCTGCCGCCCGCACCCGGGCGGCCCCCGGCCGGGAGCGCCGAGCTGCGGGGATCGACCCCGCACCACGGCCCAACCCCGCGCGGCACCTCCCGCTGCACACCCACACCCCTCAACCACCACAGGAGAAGTGCGTGCCCACCCTGCCCCACACCGGGCTCCAGACGCCGGACCAGCCTCGCTACGAGGTCACCAGCTGCCAGGAGCTGGCGCTGCTCCGGGCGACCCCGTTCCTGGCCACCCTCAGCCGCAGAGGCCGCAAGATCGGCAGCGCCCAGAACTACGGAGACGGGGACGCCACGGAGTTCGTGCCTCACGGCGACGTCGACGTGGCCGAGTTCGCCCACTTCGCCGACGCCTGCCGACTCGACGGCCGGCCCGTCAGCCTCTCCCTGCTGCTGGACCTCCTGATCGAGGAGTTCAACGTCGGCCGCTCGCTGCGCGCACAGGCGCGCCAGGGCCGCACCCTGCTGCGGGAAGTCGCTCCAAACCGCACCGTCACCATCAGCGGCACCATCCCGATGCCCGCCACCGCGGACGACCGCCGCCGCGCGCACGCCGCCCTCGGGCTGCCGCTCACGGCCGGTGCCACGACCCAGTTCTGGAACGGCAACAGCTGGGAGCACCTGGCCGGCACCCCCGCGACCTGACCCGTCCCGGCGCGGCCCCCGGACCGCGCCGAGGCCCGGCCAGAACCCGCCCCCGATCACCAACCGGAGACACCACCATGCCCAAGTTCATCGTCCCCATCGACGTCATCACCGTCCACGTGGTGCCGGTCCTCGCCCCCACCCCCGCCGCAGCCCAGGCCGAAGCCGAACGCATCGTCACCATCGACCGGAAGACCTGGTACGACCACACCGAGCCGCTGTGCGTCGGCGACGCCCACACCGAAGCCGAGTGGGACGCCCACCAGGAAGCCTCCAGCCGTGAGGACCTCGGACGAGTGACCGTCCCGTTCCCCGCCCGGCCGGCGAAGGAGAGCACCCCCGCAGTCCGGTTCCGTGCACCGCGCACCGACCACCACGCCGACGACACCGAGTGTCCGCCCGAGCACAGGCACACCACCTCCGGCAAGCCCCTGACCCCGGGGTGCTCCGGACGCGCCTACTCCTAGGCCGAATGCAGCTGCGGCGAATGGTCGGTCAAGCACGCAGGCAAGGGCTTCGTGGACGACGCGCGCCGCCAGCACGTCAGAACCGCGCACTAACGGTGCGCTCCATCCGATCAACGGGTGCGGCCCGGAGGGCAACCGGGCCGCACCCGCCCACGAAAACCGAGAGAACAAGATCGTGACCCCGACCACCACCGACAGGGACGCTCTCACTGCGGACCTCACCGTCGGCATCCTCGGCGTCTGCGCGTTCGCCGTCTCCTTCACCCACGTCGTGCAGACCGCCACCGAGGCCGGCCAGACCGGATGGGTGGCCTACGCCATCGCCGTGTCCGTCGAGCTGATGGCGCTCGGCGCCGTCGCCGAGATCCGCCGCCGCAAGCGCGCCCGACAACCGGCCCGGTGGCCCCGCGGAGTCCTGGTGCTCGGCGTGGCGATGAGCCTCGCCGCCAACCTCGCCGTCGCCCGGCCCACCCCGTGGGGATACGTGATGGCCGCCTGGCCCAGCCTGGCGTTCCTCGCCGCCGCCGGAATCATCGAATCCCGCCCCTCCGGCCCGCCGACCGACTTCGCACCGCCACGGTCCGCCGACGCAGACACCCATGAGCACCAGGACGTCGCCGCCTGCCCTCCGCCGCCCGGCCCACCCCCGGCCGAGCCGGACGACCACACCCGCGCCGAAGACCCTGCCGAAGTGCCCGACGACGTCGAAGCCGATGAGATCGACGAGCAGCCGGCCACCGTGCCGCCGACGGAGCGGCCGAGCAAGCTGCGCGTCATCACCGACCTGCTCGCCGAGATGCGCGCCGACCCCGACTGGCGCCCCGACTACGACGAGCTGACCACCAGCACCGGCTACAGCCGGTCGTGGTGCGAGAAGCGGGTGGCCGACGCCCGCACACTCCATGGCCGTACGGAGTCAAGCCCCGGGCAGGAGCCCCCCGTCCACACGGGAGACCCGCGGCCCCGCGCTCCGATTCGTACAGCCCGGGACGCCGACGACCGGCCCCTCCCGCCGACCTCCCGACCCGCACCGAATCCGTACGAGGAACCCGCGCATGAGCACCACCCTCCACATACCGCCACAGCTGCGTGACGCCGACGCCTACGTACTGAACAACAGCGCGGGCAAGGACTCCGCCGCGATGCTCCACCTGTGGGCGGCCACCGCCACCGAGGAGATGCTGGAACGTACCGTCGTCCTCCACCTCGACCTCGGTGACGCGGAGTGGGACGGCGTGCTGGCCCTCGCCGCACAGCAGGCCGCCGCGTACGGGCTGCCCTTCGAGGTCCGCCGCCGCGAGCGCGGCGGGCTGCTCGACCTGGTCCGGGAACGGGGCCGCTGGCCCGGGCTCTCCACTCCCTTCTGCCGCAGTTACCTCAAGCGCGACGTAGCCCGGAAGTTCTACACCGAGCTGGCCAACCGGCTCGGCGTCACCGGCCGGCCCGCCCGCATCGTCACCGCGCTCGGACTGCGAGCCGACGAGAGCACAGTCCGTTCCCCCCACCCTCGCCCTGGACCGCGCGGCCAGCTCCGGCCGCCGCCAGGTCACCACCTGGCTGCCCATCCACCAGCTCAGCACCGACGCCGTGTGGAAGACCGTACGGGCCAGCGGCATCCCGCCCCACCCTGTCTACCAGAACCTCGACCGCCTGAGCTGCCGACTGTGCCCGTTCGCCGGACGGCGCTCCCTCATCACCGCCGCACGGATGGCACCCGACACCGCACTGGACTACGCCCTGGTCGAAGACGAGATCCGCGTACCGTTCCGCCGCGACCTGTCGATGGCCCAGATCATCGAAGCCGCCGAGCGTGAGGACCCCGGCCCCGTACGGGCCCTGCGCCCGTGCGGAGCCGCGCTCCGTACGTTTCCGCACCGTATGGAGGTGTGCGCCGCATGACCCGTACCGACTCGGCGGCCCTCCCGGTCGTACTCAGTTTCGGCATGGGGGTCGACAGTGCCGCCGTTGCCGCTCGATGGCTCACCGAGCCGGCCAGCCGGGACTTCCCGCTCGACCGGTTGACCGTGCTGACCGCGATGACGGGGGACGAGCCCGACGTCACCCGACGCTTGGTCGAGCAACACCTTCTGCCGATGATGCGCAGCAGTGGCGTGCGGTTCGTCCAGCTCAGCAGGACCAGTCAGCGGGGCGGCTACACCGTGTTGGACGACTCCCGCAGCCCGCGCCGCCTGATCACCCGCGGACCGTGGCGGCTGTCCGACGAACTCCGCGCCAGCGGCACCGTCCCGCAGATCGCCGCCAAACGCCGGCTGTGCAGCTTGCACGCGAAGGGAGACGTGCTCGACGGTTGGCTGGGCGACGAGTTCCGGGGCACCCCGTTCCGGCACGTGCTCGGCTTCGCCAGCGAGGAACTCCGCCGAGCCGAGAGGGACGAAGGCTTCACCGCCCTCGGCCGCCTCCCCGAGTACCCGCTGATCAACGACTGGGGGTGGGACCGCCACCGGTGCGAGCAGTACCTGATCGACCGCTTCGGCGAGCCGTGGACGAGGAGCGCCTGCGGGTACTGCCCGTTCTCCGCCGGGCGGCGTGGGAGGGCCGAGCTGGTCGAGCGCTGGCGGGCGGAGCCGGACATCGGCGCCCAGGCCCTCGCGCTGGAGTACACCGCGATGGCCCTCAACCCACGCTCGAAGCTCTACGGCGACACCGCAGCCCAGGACCTCGCCCGCACTCACGGTCTGGCCGACGTCCTCGCCGAGTTCGAAGAACACCTTCGGCGGCAGCGCTGGAGCGTCTACGAGGTCCGGCGCATCATCCACCCCCGGCGGCACGACCCCACCGCCAAGGGCGCCGCTTGGCGAAGCGTGCGCACGGTGTTCAGCGGCAGCCGGACCGATGCCACCGCCGCGCTGGCGGCCATTGCCACCGGCAGAGCCGTCACCGACCAGTACGGGATCAGCAGGGCCGAGATCATCCCCCGCACCGACGGGTTCCCCGCGATCGAGATGACCCTGGCCCTGGCACCGGCCGGCGTCGCCGACAAGGAACGTTCCGCGTTCGCGGCGTGGTGGGAACGGCTGCACCACCAGGCCGATCTCACGCCCCCGGTCGCGCTCGCGGCGTGAGCGGAATGCATGACGGGGGCCAGCAGCACGGCCGAAGCCGTACCGGCCTCGATGGACCGGCTTGGGCAAGCCGCTGGCCCCCTCCCACGAAGACCGATCCCGAAAGACCGCTACTCCGCGCCGGTAGATTAGTCCATGTCGAACTCGGGGAGGGTCCTCCCCCTTGAACAACCACCCCAAGGAGACTTCCGTGCCCCCCGCCCCGACGCTCGCGGAACGGCTGGACGCCGCCACCGCGGACAGTCTCAGCGTCGCTGACATCAGCAACGCGACCGGGCTGTCCGAGTCCACCGTCCGCCGCCTCGCCAAGGACCCGGAGTGGCCCGGCTCCGAGGAATCCGGCGACCACCGCGAGGAGCGGTACCCGCGTGAAGCCGTCGCCGCGTGGATGCGCGACAACCAGGCCGCCCGCATCGACGTGGCCGAGCTGCCGGGGGACGACGCCGACCGCGTCACCCTCACCGAGGTCGCCAGCCGGACCGGCCGACTGCGCGAGACCGTCAGCCGCATGCCCTCCACCTACCGCAACAGCGCAGACCCGTTCCCCACCGCCGATCCGCTCGGCACCTACAGCTGGGGCGAGGTCAAATCCTGGCTCGGCCGACGGTCCAGCCGCACCGGCCCCCGCGGAACGGTCCAGCCCCCCGCTCCCACTGCCGAGCCCACCACCCAGCCGGTGCTCGACAAGGTCACCACCGCCATGATCGAGCGCCTGACCGGCAAGGGGAAGGAGGCCGTGAAGACCCTGGTGCGCAGGCCTGAGATCGCCGCGCTCAGCACCAAGGTCGGCCGACTCCGGGTGTGGTCCGCCGACGCCCTGCTGCCGCTGCTGTGGCAGCTCGGCTACCTGCCGGCCTCCGGCCCGCTCGGTGCCGAACCGGCCGCCGTCCTGGTCGAGCTCGGCTACCTGCCCGCCACGGGGAAGCCGACCGCCGAGCAGCGCGCCGTGCTGCGCGAGTTCGGCTACGACGAGGAAGGCAGCGTCGAACACCGCGCCTGGCTCGCTGGACCACCCCGCTCCGCGACCGAGCTGTCCAAGTACTACGGCGTCAGCATCAGCGCGATCAGCAAGCGCATCGCCCGCGCCCAGGAAGCCGGCCAGCCCGTGCCGCACCCGACCGACACCGAGGATGGCAAGCGCTACGACCCTCGGGAGTTCGACAACTTCTGGAAGTAGGCAGCCTGGACCGCCGAGTGCCGTCTCTGCGGGTTCAGGCGGTCGTCGCCTCGGGCTGCTCTGAACCGGATGAGTCGTCCTGCTCGTCGCCAGCGGTCTCCGGGGAAGGCAGGCTGGCTCGGGCGCGCACCATCTCAGCCCGAGCGTGGATCAAAACGGCGCAAGCCTTGATGATTCCCGCCACGCCCGCCGCTCCTGCTGCGACTGCTCCACCGATCGCAGTGATCACCTGTGCTGTGTCGGACGGGCTGAACCGCGCGCTAGCGATGTCGTCTAGAGCGGAGCGCGCGGCGACGTAGGCGACTAAGTAGGCAACAGCTGCGACCAGTAGAAGCACAGCTGCTTCGACTAGCTCAGCCTGGCGCCGCTGGTTGAGGCTCGGTGCGAGCAGTGGGCCGCGCTGCGGCGTCCCGGCCGTGACGAGGGCTGTTCGGCCGGTGCCCCACCCGTGTGCCGGGGCCACCAGCTCGGGGTCGACAAGGTTCAGAGTGGTCTGGGGATCACTTGTCGGCTGCGCAACGTGTTGAAGGACCGAGGCAACGATCGCCACGAGCTGTCGATGGGATTCCGGATCACCCCACAAGCTCTGTTCCCGCAAAGCGAGAACGCGTTCGACGACCTGCCGGGCCCGTTCCCGAAGGTGGTCCCGGTGGGCTGGGTCTGTTCGGCGCGGTTCGCACTCCGCATGAACGGTCAGTGCGGTGCAGAAGCGGCCCACGGCGTCCGAGACAGTCGATGCCCTCGATTTCCCGCGCACCTCACCAAGATCAGGAGCTGTGAGAGCCTCCAGCGCGGCCACCGCCGCCATCGCGGTGTGCTCCTGCGGGACCGAGCGGGCGTAAGCCCGCCCGTCGAGGGCAGCCAGAACTCCGGTCAGGGCGATGAGCACGAGGATCACGGCGAGCGGCCACCCCGGCGTGTGAAGGGCGACGCTCAGCTGCAGGGAGACGACCAGAGCCAACGCCGGAACCGTCCAGCGCGCCCCAAGCGCAATGCGGCCGGCGATCGCTCCCGCGAGTCGCCGCCGCAGAGCGCTTAGATTCGGCACGCCAGACTCTGGCACGCCAGCTTGCAACAAGTGTTCCCGCGCACGGATGGAGCGTCGCGCCGCAGCCCTCCGAACGAACCTGTTCCGCTCCAGGGAAAAAGCCCTGCCAGGAACGCGTGGCCTGCCTCCCCACGGCAACAGGAAGGTAAGTACGACCAGCAGGTCTGCGATGTAGACCACCAGGCACCACGCGAGGACGTTCACGGCCATGAGCGCGATGCTAGCGACCCCGACGGACAGGTACGGCAGATTCATCAGGAAGAGATGCTCAGAGCACCGGGCAATGCAACGCTCAACTCGGATCTCCGCACGTCGTTCTGCGGCTGCCTTGCGCACCCTCGTCGAAGCACACCAAGACCAACCGATGCGCTCGTCGCGACGCTGCCAGCCGGCCGAGCTCTACCCCGCCGTCGTGCCACCGCCGCCCGATGACTCTGGCCGCTCTCCAGCAACCAGGACCGACGCAACAGCCAAGATGACCCCCTCCTCGGCGGGCGGCTTCTTGTCGTCGGCGGCCTCTGCCAGGATCGCTCGTACCTCCGGCAACGACAGCCCGGTCAACTCCGCGATCTGATCGCGCGCCTCGCCCAGATCGGCGAGCGCCGCAACTGCCTCGCGGGCCAGGCGCTCCGGCTCCAACGCCGCCGCTTCCGCGTCCGCCAGGATCTTCGCCGCCCGAGCACTCGCGCTGGCCCGCAGCTGTTCCGCCCTCCCCGTCTGCTCGTAGAAGTCGGCCAGCGCCGACTCCACCCGCCGCTCGCGCTGAAGACGCTTCACGTCCCGCGCGGCCTTCGCCTGCTGCGCCGCTCGAACCGCACTGGCCCGCGACGCCGAAATTCGTCCGCTCATGCATCGAACATATCCGAGAAAGCCTAGGTTGCAAACCCCTTTGAATTCCTATCGATAAACGTCGATAAATGTCGAGAGATCTCGATAGGAAAACCGAGGCGAGCGTCACACATTCACCTCCAGCAGCGCTCTGAACTGCCCATATGCCAGCATCGCCAAGCCATCCAGACACCTCTTGCAGATATTCTGAGCATGGTCCGCTGCGCGGGGCTAAAGTACTCGCATGGCATTTGATGAGGCAGGTGAATCGGCGGCTCGAATAGTCGTCGCACCCACCCTCATCCGTAACCGGAAAAGCTGGGGGTGGTCGCGTTGATGACCATCCACAAGCTCACCGCCGGCAACGGCTACACCTACCTGACGCGCCAGGTCGCGGGCGGCGACGTACAGCGTCAGCGGGGACAGTCGGCAGCCGAGTACTACACCCAGAAGGGCAACCCTCCGGGCATCTGGCTCGGACGCGGTGCGCCCCTGCTCGGGCTCGACGGCGCCACCGTCACTGAGGCGCAGATGCAGGCCCTTTTCGGCCTGGGTCAGCACCCGGACGCCGAGCGCATCATCGCTGAGCACCTGGCCGCCAACGTGCGCGCCGACATGGACGCCGAGCAGCTGACCGCCGTGCGCGCCGCCGCGATCAAGGCCGCCACCCTCGGACGCAAGTACCCGGAGTACAAGCCGCTCGACCCGTTCGCCGAGCGCGTCGAGAAGCGCCTGGCCGTCATCGAGAAGCAGGCCCGCCGCGAGCCCACCCGCGCCGAGATCAAGAAGATCCAGCACGAGGAGTCCCGCCGCCAGCGCGCCGCCGTCGCCGGCTTCGACCTGGTCTTCGCCCCGGTGAAGTCCGCCGCGGTGCTGTGGGCGCTGGACGAGCGCGAGGAGGTCCGCGCCGCCGTCCGCGACGCCCACGAGGCCGCCCGCGACGCCGCGCTGGAGCTGCTGGAAGAGCACGCCGCCTTCACCCGCACCGGCAGCACCGGCCAGGCCCAGATCGAGACCAAGGGCCTGGTCGCCGTCGCCTTCGACCACTTCGACTCCCGGGCCGGCGACCCCAACCTCCACACCCACGTCGCCATCGCCAACAAGATCCAGGGGATCGACGGCAAGTGGCGCTCGCTGGACGCCCGGGGCCTGCTGGCGATGACGGTTGCCGCCTCCGAGTTCTACAACTCCCACTTCGAGACCGAGCTGACCGCCCGGCTCGGCGTGCAGTTCGAAGCCCGCGAGGACTCCGTCACCAAGCGGCAGCCGGTACGCGAGATCGTCGGCGTCCCCGTCGAGGCGATCACCCACTTCTCCAGCCGCCGGACCGAGATCGAAGCCCGCTACGAGCAACTCCTTCGCGAGTACCGCCGCGACCACGGCCACGACCCTTCTCGCGGCATGACCCACCAGCTCGCCCGCCAGGCCAACCTCGACACCCGCGAGGGCAAGAAGGCCGCCCGCTCCCTTGAGGAGATGCGCGCCGACTGGACCCACACCGTCGCCCAGGCCCACGGCCAGGACGTCATCCACCGCGTGATGGCCGCCGTCCCCGCGCCCGAGACCGCCTCCGCCCAGGCCGAGGAGCAGGTGCGCGAAGCGGCCGACATCCCGACCCTGGCCGGCACCGTGCTGCTCGCCGTTGCCGAGGAACGCGCGGTGTGGACGGTCTGGAACCTGCGTGCCCACGCCGAGCGCCTGGCCCGCTCCGAGCACCCCACCAACAGCACCGACGAGCACCAGCAGCTGGTCGAGGCGATCGTCACCGAGGCGATCTCCCCGGTCCACAGCATCCGCGTGGACGCCCCCGCCCTGCTCACCGAACCCGAGGAACTGCGTCGCTCCAACGGCGACTCCGTCTTCGTCCAGCACGCCTCCGCCCGGTACACCAGCAGCACCATCCTGGACGCCGAACGCCGCCTGGTCGACGCCGCCCTCACCCCCTTCACCAGCGGCCCGAACCCCGCCTTCGTCGGCGCGGCGATCGACGGCTTCGAGGCCCGCCACCGAACCCTGGACGACGGCCAGCGCGCCCTCGTCACCAGCTTCGTTACCGACAAAAGGCTGCTCGCGGTCGGCCTCGGCCCGGGAGGCTCCGGCAAGACCACTGCCATGCAGGCGTACGTCCACGTCGCCAACCAGGCCGGGCAGCGCGTCGTCCCACTCGCTACCTCCGCCGCAGCCGCCGCCGTCCTGGCCAAGGACCTCAAGCAGCCCGCCGAGAACCTCCACAAGTTCCTCTGGGAGTACACCGGCGGCACCTACGCCGGTCAGCTCCAGCGAGGCGAGAACATCCCCGCCAGCCGGGCCGGCTTCGCCTTGAACCCGGGCGACGTAGTCCTGGTGGACGAGGCCGGGATGGCGGGCACCCTCAACCTGGACAACCTCACCCGGATCGCCGCCCAGCGCGGCGCGACCGTGCGTCTGCTCGGCGACTACCGCCAGCTCAGCTCCGTCGAAGCCGGCGGCGCGCTGCGCCTGATCGCCGCCGTAGCGGGCGCCGTCGAACTCACCGAACTCCACCGGTTCAGCGACAAGGCCGAAGCCGACGCCACCCTCAAGATCCGCGTGGGCGACGGCAGCGGCCTGGACTTCTACTTCACCAACCAGCGGGTCGTCAGCGGCTCGCGCACCGCCATGATCGAGGCCGCGTACGACGGCTGGAAGGCCGACATGCTCGCGGGCAAGACCACGCTGATCAGCGCCGCTTCCGGAGCCGATGTCACCACCCTGTCCGCCCGCGCCCGCGACGAGCGCGTGGCCGCCGGCCAGGTCGAGGCGGACGGCGTCCTGCTGCGCGACGGCAACCGTGCGGGACGCGGTGACTGGATCGTCACCCGCGACAACAACCGCAAGATCACCACCAACCGGGGCCGCGACTTCGTCAAGAACGGCGACGCCTGGGAGATCCTCCAGCGCCACCAGGACGGCTCGCTCAAGGTCCGTCACATGGGCCACCGCGGACGCCTCACGCTGCCCGCCGAGTACGTCGCCGCCAACGTCCAGCTGCTCTACGCCTCCACCGTCATGCGCTCCCAGGGCGGCACCGTGGACACCGCCCACCCGCTGGTCACCGAGGACATGACCCGCGAGGACCTGTACGTCCAGCTCTCCCGCGCCCGCCACAAGACGACCATCTACACGGCCACCCACGACCTGCTGCCGTTCGACACCGACGAGCAGCTCGACCAGCCCAAGAACGACCCCGACAGCTTCGCCGCCCGCGAGGTCCTGGAGCGCGTCCTGGGCCGTGAGGGCGCCCAGCTCTCCGCCACCGACACCATCCGCAACGCCCAGGAGGACGCCGTCTCCCTGGCCACCCTGGCACCCCGCCACCAGCACGCCACCGAGACCCTCACCACCCCCTACTACCACCAGCTGATCCACCGACTCCTCGGCCCCGCCCTCGCCGAGCAGATCACCAGCGACGACGCGATGACCGCCGTCGTCCGCGCGCTGCGCACCGCCGAAGCCGGCGGCTGGCAGCCCGAGCGGCTGATCGCCGCCGCCACTTGGCGCGGCGACCTGACCTCCGCCGACTCCCCGGCCCAGGCCCTCGCCTGGCGCCTGAACACCATCACCGACGACCGCCCGGCCCCGGCCCACCTCGACGCCCCGAGCACTGCGGACACCGCCCGCTACGCCTCCCTGGTCGCGGCGCTCACCA
Source organism: Kitasatospora sp. NPDC058492 (assembly GCF_042720685.1). Lineage (NCBI taxonomy): Bacteria > Bacillati > Actinomycetota > Actinomycetes > Kitasatosporales > Streptomycetaceae > Kitasatospora > Kitasatospora sp. NPDC058492. The sequence goes on along the minus strand of NZ_JBHXMU010000020.1, from coordinate 42,008 downwards.
ACCTTCCCGCCCACCGGTTCGACCCCGCGGCCGCGACCGTCGAACCGGCCGCCCTGGGCGTCGCGCCCGCCGCCGCCCAGCTCCCCGATGCGCACCCGCACGTCTCCGCCGACACCCTCAACCGCTACGCCGACGCCGCCGCCACCGCAGTCGGCACCACCACCGACAGGGTCACCGCCCACCCGCAGTGGCCGCACCTCGCCGGCGCCCTGGCCGCCGCCGAGCGCGCCACCCGCGACACCAACGCCCTCCTCACCGCCGCCGCGAACCAGACCACTGGCACGAGCGACCCGGTCACCGCCCTGACCCGCGCCGCCCGCACCAACCTGGCCAACGACGGCATCCCCGAGAACCACCAGAACACCCCCGCCGCCCTGCGTCACCAGGCCCTCGCCGCCGACATCCTCGGCGCCGAACTCGCCACCCGCGCCCGCAACGAAGGCACATGGCCCGCCCTCACCGCCGCCCTGCGCCGTGCCGAGACCGCCGGCCACGAACCCGCGACCCTGCTGCGCCAGGCCGCAGAGAGCCGCCCGCTCACCGGCGCCGACAGCCTCAGCCAGGTCCTCGCCTGGCGTATCGGCCGCCACCTCGCCACCGCCGCACCGGCCACCACCGAGCAGCAGAACGACCGCGCCGAAGCGGAGCTGTGGCGCACCCTCGCCTGGACCCTCAAGGCGATCGAGAACACCGGCACCACCGCGGAGACCGCCCTCTCCGAGGTGACCAGCCGCACCGCGCTGCCCGAGCTTCTCCAGCACGCCCAGCAGCAGGTGCTCGCCCACACCCGCGCCGCCTCCGGCCGAGCCGACCTCCCGGCCTGGATCAGCGCCGTGCCGCGCTCCACCGCGGCCAACCCGCTCCACCACGAGTACCTCACCGACAGCGCCGTCCTCATCGCCAACCGGGTCTCGGTGCTCGCCGACCGCACCGTGGAGAACCGCCCGGAGTGGAGCCGGACCCTCGGCGAAGCCCCGACCGACCCCACCCAGCGCGCCCAGTGGCAGCAGCAGCTCGCCCTCGTCGCCGCCTACCGCGACCAGTACAAGGTCACCGACGACAACGCCGCCCAGCCCGCCGGCCCCCACATCGAGGAAGGCCGCACCGGCCACGACGCCTACTGGCAGGCCACCGCAGCCGCCATCGCCGCCCGACGCATCGCCGCCGCACCGGCAAGCGCGGAGACCACCACCGGAAACACCGACCAGCAGGCCCGCCGCCAGCTCGCCGCCGACGTCTACCGCACCCTGCCCGAGGCAGACCAGGCCGAGATCCTGCGCGCCGTCGCTACCCGGACCGGCGCCACCTGGCTCGCCACCCTCCCGCGCCTGGACGATGCGGCCCTGGCCCAGCAGCACGTCGCCGAGCAGGTCACCACCGTGCTCGCCGACCGCCGCCAGCTGACCACCGAAGCCGCCCAACCTGAGCAGCAACAGCAGGCAGCGGAGCCGCGTCAGCCCACCCTCGCCGAGCGCCGCCGAGCCGGCCGCCAGGCCGAGCGCCAGGCCCACCGCGAACAGCTGCTCCAGCGGGGTAGACAGTCCGCCCGAACCGCCCGGGCCGCGCCGCTCCGCCGGGTCGAACCGGCCGAGCAGCGCCAGAACCAGGCCCCGGCCCAGCGCGCGGCCACGCCGCAGCCAGCGGCCCAGCCGCCGCCGCGGGTCCGCCAGGACCAGCAGGGCCCGCGTCTTCGGTGAACCGGGTTTCCGGCGGCAAGACGCTGGACGCTCTACTGGCCGACGCAGGCGTCACGATGCCTGACTACGATCCCAATGCCCCCGCCACGGCCGACATCTGGAACTACGCCTCAGAGGAATTTCGCCCGCTACGACTCCCTCAATACCTGGGTCGTACGAGGCACCACCGTACGACCGGACAACACCTGGGAGACGGTTGAGTTCCCCATGTTCAAGGCCAACCCCGACATCGCCTGCATCTTCCAGATCGACGCCAGCGCTGCGGTCAAGAGCGGCAGTACGGGTCGGGTTTGCGGCTCGTAGCCTCCAGGATTCCGCGAACTCGCCTGCTTCCGGGCGCTCCGTGACAGCGTTCCACGGGGCGGGGTCAGGGCAGGGGTGTACCGCCGGTGGCGTTGAGGATCTCGGCGGTGATGTAGGAGGACTCCTGGGAGGCGAGGAAGACGTAGGCGGGGGCCATTTCGGCGGGCTGGGCGGCGCGGCCGAGAGGGGACTGCTCGCCGAAGTGGGCGACTTTCTCCTCGTCCATGGTGGCGGGGATCAGCGGTGTCCACACTGGGCCGGGGGCGACGGCGTTGACGCGGATGCCGTCGGGGGCGAGCTGGAGTGCGAGGCCCTGGGTGAAGGCGACGATCGCGGCCTTGGTCATGGCGTAGTCGAGCAGGTGGGGGCTGGGCTTGTAGGCCTGGACGGAGGCGGTGTTGATGACGGAGGCGCCCGGGCGCAGGTGGGGCAAGGCGGCACGGGTGGTGAAGAACATGCCGTACAGGTTCGTTCTCATGACGCGGCCGAACTGCCCGGTGGTGATCGCGGTGAGTCCGTCGGGCTGGGACATCTGGTAGGCGGCGTTGTTCACGAGGATGTCGAGGCGGCCGAACATGTCGGTGCAGCGTGTCACCAGGTCGGTGCAGAAGTCCTCGTCGCGCAAGTCGCCCGCGACGGCGAGGGCAGGTCGGCCGGCGTCGACGACCAGGCGGGTGGTCTCCTCGGCGTCGGCCTGTTCCTCGGGCAGGTGGCAGAAGGCGATGTCGGCTCCTTCCCGGGCGAAGGCGAGTGCGACGGCGCGCCCGATTCCGGAGTCGCCGCCGGTGATGAGCGCGACCCGGCCGGTCAGGCGGCCGGTGCCGCGGTAGCTGGTCTCGCCGTGGTCCGGCCGGGGCGTCATCTCGTCAGCGGTGCCGGGGTGGGGCTGGGACTGTTCCGGGAACGGCGGCTTCGGGTGCTGTTCGGTCGGGTCCCGCGGCGCGGGCTGGTCACTCATCACGGCGGGTGCTCCCTGGGCTGCTGGGCGGTTCACGGGGGCGAGTCTGGCCGTACGCGAGCCGGTTCGCGCGGCGGGCTGCGGCATGCGGGTGGTCTGTTCGGCGCGTCCGCGTGCACCCCGGGCCGTCGGGTACGCGTCCGAGCGACCACTGGCCACCCGCCCAGCGAAGGATGCGTGCATGGACGCGATCGTGCTGTTGAAGGAAGATCACAAGACCGTCGAGAAGCTGTTCAAGGCCTTCGAAAAGGCAGGCGACCGGGCCTTCGCGGAGAAGCGCAGGATCGCAGACCGGGTGATCGAGGAGCTGACGGTGCACGCGGTCATCGAGGAGAAGGTCTTCTACCCGGCGGCCCGTGAGGCCGCACCTGAGACGAAGGACCACGTGCTGGAGAGTATCGAGGAGCACCACGTGGTGGTGTGGATGCTCTCCGAACTGTCCGGTCTGGACCCGGAGGACGAGCGGTTCGACGCGAAGATGACGGTGCTCATGGAGACCGTGCGCCACCATGTCGAGGAGGAGGAGAAGGACTGGTTCCCCGAAGTCCGCAAGGCCATGGGGCGCAACCGCCTTCAGCACCTCGGCGACCAGCTGGAGGAGGCGAAGAAGACCGCCACCCGCGACCCGCTCAAGGTGCCCAGTGCCACCGAGTAGGAGCCGGTCCAGGCGTTGCGGCCGGGGGAGGTTGGCCTAGCCTCGGCTGTGTGACCAGACCACCGTGCCGGTGCCGGCCCCCTCCGTGGCGGTCGCGGTGTCGGTGCGGGCGTCGAGCGCGGTGAGGAAGTCAGCAAGGTTGTGCTCCTGTTGGAGCCGGCGGCGCGGGCGAGCAGACGAGCGGGCGCGGTGCAAGGCGCCTCTTGTCGCAGCGTTGCCAGTGTTGGCATCACCTGGTTCTTCGTGGCCTGCACGGGCACCGCGGCCTCCGCGGCCCCGAGTCTGGCCAGGGTGGCGGCGAACTCGGCAGCTCCAGGGGCAACCGGGTGCCGCTCGCCGCCGCAGGCCGCTCCACGTCCTGGGCGCGGTCGTGCTGGCACCCTGGTGCGAACCCGGCAACCCCGTGGAACACCTGCGGGGTAAACGGCTCGTCGTCCTGCACGCCGTGCGGACCGCGTCGCCAGCGCCGGCAAGTCCCATTCATTCGCTGCCAGGGCCCAGCGTGCCGGATCCGACGTACGCTTCATCGCCGTGCTCCGCGGCGGCCACACCGTGATCACCAGCACCCGCGGCTGGCACCACCTCGCCGCCCGATTCGTCACGGCAATCCTCGGGGACGCCTGCTTCCGGGGCTCCCTTCACGCTGCTGGCCTTCGAGAAGGAGCCGGTGTCCGTCCGGCGACGGCGCCGATTCCCTGAGGACGGCGGTTGCGGGGTCGCCGACGTACGCGCCGGGCCGGGCGGCCGGGGTCCATGCCTTGGTCGGTTTGCGTTGCCGTGCCGGGCTTGCCGTTGTGACCGCGGTCGCCGAGGTCTGCGGACTCCTCGCCAGATCTCGATGCGCGAGATCCGCAGGCCCGCGCTCCGGCTGCCTACTGTCCGCGGGTGGCGTTGCGGGCCAGGTTGGTGAGCAGGTGGCGGTTGCGAAGATGCAGGGCCAGCTCGATCGGTGGTCCGTGAAGACGGGCTCCGAGCCCGCGCAGCGGGTGTTCGTCGAGGATGACGAGAGTGTGGTCGGCCCAGGGAATGAGGGTGAAGGCGATCCTGGCGGTGCCGAACGGTTCGGCTTTGGCCTCCAGTTCCAGCCTCCGCCGAGTCTCGCAGATCCGGACCTCGCAGGTGTCCTCGAAGGTCAGCGGTCCCAGTCCCCCGCGGAAGCGCAGTGCGGCGCCGACCGTGGGCCAGTGACTGTCGGCGTGGAGGATCTCCTTGGTGCCCACCACCCACTCGGCGTAGCGGTCTCCGTCCGCCAGGATGTCCCATACCTGGCTGGGCGGGCATTCGATCAGCTGCTGACGTTGTGCCATGTGCGCTGTCCCTCTCGCGTAGTCGTCACCCGCGTTCCGGGTTCCCGCCGAGCAACCGCTGGGCTGCACTGAGACCTGGTGACAGGATCCGCCCGGCCAGCAGACGGTGGGAACGCAGTGCGGCGCGTGCGGCGTTGGCCCCGCACGCGCCGTGCACGCCGCCGCCGGGGTGGGCGGAGGAGGAAGCGAGGTAGAGGCGCTCGATCGGGCCCTCGGGCCTGCCGGTGCCCGGGGTGGGCCGGAAGACGAACTGCTGGTGGATGGCGGTGGTGCCGCCGTTCACCGCGCCGCCCACGAGGTTCTCGTCCAGGCCTTGGAGCACGGGCGGGGACAGGATCCGCCTGGCGGTGACCAGTTCCCGGAAGCCGGGGGCGAACCGCTCCACCTGGCATTCCAGTCGCTCGGCCATCGCCTCGCTCTCGCGCGCGTCCCACCTTCCGGTGATGGCATCGCCGCCGAGGTCGTCGGCGATCTTCTGCGGGACGTGGGTGTAGGCCCAGGCCGACTGCGTTCCGGCTGGCGACCGGGAGCCGTCGGCCGTCGTCATCTGCCCCAGCAGCGCGAAGGGGCGGCGGGGAAGACGGCCGGTGGTCACCTGATGGGCGTAGTCACTGAGCTCGTCCAGGTCCGCTCCGAGGTGGACGGTGCCGGCGTCCGCCGCCTGTGCCGCCGTCCACGGGATGGGGCCCGACAGTGCCCAGTCGACCTTGAAGGTGGAGAAGTCCCACTGGAAGCGGCGCAGGTCCTGGCGCAGCCTCGGCGGGAGGTGCTCCCAGCCGACGAGCCCGCCGTAGAGAGCGGTGGCGGCGACGTCCGCGAGCACGGCTCGGCGGGCGCGGTAGCACTGGCCGTCCGCGGTACGCACACCCAATGCCTTGCCGCCGCGCACGATCACCTCCTCGACACGCTGGCCGCAGCGCACCCGGCCGCCGCGTGATTCCAACCGGCGCACCAGGGCGTGGGTGAGGCTGGTGGAGCCACCGACCGGCACGGGCCAGCCGACCTGCTGCCCGAGCATCGCCATCAGCCAGCCGAACGCCGCGCTGCCAGCCGCCTCCGGGAGGAGATCGGCGTGCAGGGCGCAGCCGGCCAGCAGCAGGCCGGCACCCGGCTGGGTGAACTCTTCCTCCGCCAGCCTGCGGACCGGCAGGGTCATGAAGCGCGCGGTCCGTATGATTCCGGCCGGCCGGAGTCTGGCTGCCATCACGGCGGTCGGCTTGATCGGTGGGAACGGGGTGAAGAGGCTGCGCAGCAGGTGCGGGTGCAGGGTCTGCCACAGCGCGGTCAGCTGTTCCCATGCAGCCGCGTCGGGGGCCCCGAAGGCGGTCTCCAACTGGTCGCGCGTGGCGGTGGGGCCGCGGTGGAGGGTTGCGCAGCGGCCGTCCGCGAGGGGGTGTGCGAGGACGGTGGGGGCGTGGCTCCACGCCAGTCCGTGCTGCTCCAGTTGCAGAGCCCCGATGGCGGGCGACGCCTTGGCCAGGGGGTAGAAGGAGCTGAACAGATCGTTGATGAATGCGGGGTCGAGGGCGCGGTTGCTGCGGACGGCTCCGCCGGGCTGGGGCTGCGCTTCGAGGACCTCGACCTGCCAGCCCGCGTCGGCCAGTACGTTGGCTGCCACCAGGCCGTTCGGTCCGGCGCCAATCACGATCGCGTCAGCCATCCTCGCTCCCTTGCTGCCTTGGCCCATCGTTGGCCCCTCAAAATCACGGTACCCAACGCCACCCGAGGCGGCCCGGTGGACGGCCCGCAGCCCTTGGCACCGGCTCACGCGGCTGACGGCCTGAGCGGCGGGGAACGAGCGGGCGTCGCGTCGGGACCAGGACGCCACTCCTGCCTCCACGCGGTCCCGCTGCCGTGACGCGAGGCGCACCGGATGCGGTGGTGCGGCAACGACCGGGGTCCACCTGGCGTGGCCCGGTGGGCCGCTCGCCGGCCGGCGGGAAGGAGCTCTGGGCGGCTGTGCGGGTGACAGCGGTAGCCGGGTGTGCGGTGCCGCGTGGTCGGCGGTGCCTTGGCGCGCGATGATCGCGTTGACGTTTCCCCGGGTGAGGAGCTGACGTTCCATGGTGGAGCGCATGCGGTGCCTGGACCGCACCGAGGTCGCGTTCGTCCTGCCCGCGGGCTGCCCGGCCGGTGAGGTCGGAGTGGTCGGCGACGTCAACAGCCGGCAGCCCGGCGCCCACCCCGCTGGCCGAGCGCGCCGACGGCGACCGTGTCGTAGTGGTCATCCTGCTGGTCGGCCGGCGCGACGGCTTCCGTCAACTCGCCTAGGGCGAGCACTGGCGCGACGAGGCAGGCGCGGACGGTCATGACGGCCGCAACGGCTCCCGGGTGCCTGACTGCCCGGTGCAACGTAGATCCCCGCACCCTATCCAGAGAAGAGGAATCTCCGTGACCGACATGTGGAGCTACAACCCCGAGTCGCACTACACGCCCGGCGTGAGCCTGGTCGGCTTCAAGGTCGAGGCGACTGACGGCCATATCGGCAAGGTCGACGAGGCCACCGAGGAGGTCGGCTCCGCCTACATCGTGGTCGACACCGGCCCGTGGATCTTCGGCAAGCACGTCCTGCTGCCCGCCGGAACCGTTGTGCGCGTAGACATGAAGGAAAAGAAGGTCAACGTCAACCGGACCAAGGAGCAGATCAAGAACGCACCCGAGTACGACCAGGACAAGCACCGCGGCGACAGCGGCTACCGCGACCAGGTCGGCCGGTACTACGGCGGCCACCACAGCTGATCCGCCCCCGGCTGATACCCCCGGCTGCGGCTCCCGACGTGCGCGGGAGCCGCAGGTCCGTGGGAGTGGCAGCTGGCCAGGACCCGCCGGGTGCGGGCCTCGCCCGTGCTGCAGGATGTTGCCGGGGGATTCGAGGCGGTGGCTGGCGGCTCCGGCGCGGACGTGGCACCTTCACAGCACCGTGCTGCTTCTTCTGGAACATCTCGTACGCTGTCGGCGCGTCGCTGAGCGGGAGATGGTGGGTGGCGAAGGTGCCGAAGCCGGACCGTACTTCGCCGGGGCCGGGTGTGTCGTGCCGGGCAGGGCGCCGCCCGTCGGGATAGTCGTTCGTACAGCACCAGTACGCCTGTGGGCGCCGGTCCGGCCGATCGGGCCCTGCGGGCTCGACGCCAACGCCGGAGGACAGATGGACGACAGGACGGGCCCCGTGAAGAAGATCGTCGACGCCGTCGCAGAGACCGTGCACGACGACAGACAGCCGTCGGGCAGAGTGCCCGGTGCGCCCGGCAGCAGACCGCCGCAGGTGGCGGAGCCCACCGAGCCGAGGGCTCCGCTGCCCCCGAAGCCGGACCAGCAGGCGCCCCTGCCGCTGTCGCCCACCGGCCGTGACACCGGCGCGCCCGCGGACGTGCGGTCGCAGAGCGGCGGATACCTGACCACCGCACAGGGCGCGCGGCTCCCGGACTCGGATCACTCGCTGAAGGCCGGTCCGCGCGGACCGGTCCTGCTCCAGGACCACCACCTGCGCGAGAAGATCACCCACTTCGACCACGAGCGGATCCCGGAGCGGGTCGTGCATGCCCGCGGCGCCGCGGCTCACGGCGTGTTCCGCGGCTACGGCACCTCCGGCGGCGTCTGCAAGGCCGCATTCCTCCAAGAGGGCGTGCAGACACCGGTGTTCGTCCGTTTCTCCACCGTGCTGGGCTCGCGCGGCTCGGCCGACACCGTCCGCGACACCCGGGGCTTCGCGACGAAGTTCTACACCTCCGAGGGCGTCTTCGACCTGGTCGGCAACAACATCCCGGTGTTCTTCATCCAGGACGCCATCAAGTTCCCCGACGTGATCCACGCCGGCAAGCCGCACCCGGACCGGGAGATCCCGCAGGCACAGAGCGCCCACGACACGTTCTGGGACTTCGTCTCGCTGCACACCGAGGCCACGCACCACACCATCTGGAACATGTCCGACCGGGCCATCCCGCGCTCCTTCCGGATGATGGAGGGCTTCGGTATCCACACCTTCCGCCTGGTCAACGGCGAGGGCGCAGCGACGCTGGTGAAGTTCCACTGGAAGCCGAAGGCGGGCGTGCACTCCCTGGTGTGGGAGGAGGCGCAGCTGATCGGCGGCATGGACCCGGACTTCCACCGGCGCGACCTGGCCGACGCCATCGAGGCCGGGAACTTCCCGCAGTGGGAACTCGGCATCCAGGCCTTCCCCGACACCCCCGAGCAGATGTTCCAGGGGATCGACCTGCTCGACCCCACCAAGATCGTCCCGGAGGAACTCGCCCCGGTGCAGCCGATCGGGCTGCTGACGCTGAACGCCAACCCGGTCAACTACTTCGCGGAGACCGAGCAGGTCGCCTTCCACCCCGGCCACCTCGTCCCGGGCATCGACATCACCGACGACCCGCTGCTGGCCGGGCGGCTCTTCTCCTACCTCGACACCCAGATCACGCGCCTGGGCGGTCCGAACTTCGCCCAGATCCCGATCAACCGCACCCACGCCCCCGTCAACGACATGCTGCGCGACGGCTTCCACCAGGACGCCGTCCACGGCGGCGTCGCCCCGTACAAGCCGAACTCGCTGGACGGCGGCTGCCCGTTCTTCGCCGGCCCGGACGACCACGCGTTCGTCGAGTTCCCCACCCCCGTCGCGGCCTCGGCCAAGGTCCGCGCGGCGCCCGCCTCGTTCGCCGACCACTTCAGCCAGCCCCGCCTGTTCTGGCTCAGCCTGAGCCCGGTGGAGCGCGAACACGTCATCGCCGCCTACACCTTCGAACTCTCCAAGGTGTACGAACAGGCGATCAAGGAACGGGTCCTGACCGTCCTGGCGCAGATCGACGACACGCTCTGCCAGGAGGTCGCCGCCGGGCTGGGCCTGCCCGCCCCCCAGGCCACCACCACGGGCCGCGCCGACATCGCCCCCAGCCCCGCCCTGTCCCAGCTCGGGCAGCGGTGGCCGGCCACCGGCCGCGTCCTCGGCATCGTCGCCGACCCCGGCAGCGACGTCGGCGCGGTGCGCGGGATCCGTGAAGCCGCCCTGAGCGCGGGACTGCTGCCGCTGGTCATCGCGCCCACCGGAGCGCCGCTGTCCGACGACCTCGCCGTGCAGCGGACCTTCGCCGCCGCCCGGTCCGTCGAGTTCGACGCCCTCCTGGTGGCTGCCGTTCCCGCGCCGGGCGCCGACGACCGCGGGGTCCGGGACGCCAAGTCCGGTGCCGTCGCAGCCAATCGGCCCGCGCTGGACTCCCGAGTCGCCTTGCTGGTCAACGAGGCCTACCGGCACGCCAAGCCGATCGCCGGCCTGGCGGACGCCCGCGCCCTGTGGGCGGCGGCAGGAGTCGACCCGCAGGCACCCGGTGTGTTCAGCGAAACCGACGGCGCCGACGCCGTTGCGGCACTGGCGGAGCAACTCGGGACACACAGGGTCTGGGAACGCTTCCCGGCCACGGCACGCTGATCCCGTCCTCACCCGTTTGTCTGCCGGAGTGACCGCTCCGGCAGACCGGCGTGTAAGCGCTGAGGGCCTGTGCGTCCAGGTCGCAGCTGTGCACGCCCCCGATCCTCGCCCCGATCACCCGTGCTCTCCACGTTGTTTCCCGGGCACGTCTCGGTCTTCTTCAGCGGCCCACGGCCGGGCCCGGGCTTGGGGGTGTAGGCGTCAGGGGGCGTATCAGCCGTGGGCCTCGTTCTTCGAGATGCCTGCGCGCCGGTCCTGCTCAGCTACACGAGCTCGATGTGGCCGTCCGGGGGATCTGTGCGAGTTCACCCGCGCGTCCTGCGGATCCGTCGTAGGTGGCCGGGGTGGTGCGGTGGCCTGCGTCGTGACCTGGCGACCCGGCCCCCGTGGTGACCATCCCGCGGTACGTGTCCGCAAAGGGGGCCTGTACGGCTCAGTGTCGCCGGGTGTGCAGGCGGGAGGCGACGGGCCAGTGCACGTCGGTGATCCAGCCGGCGCGTTCCAGCAGGCGGATGGCGGCGGCGGAGGGGTCGAGCTGACGGCGGTCGACGCCGTGGCGCGCGCAGGTGGGATGCGCGTGGTGCGTGTTGTGCCAGCTCTCTCCGAAAGACAGCAGGGCGAGGGGCCACAGGTTGGTCGCGCGGTCGTAGCGACGGGTGCGGAACGGCCGGTTCCCGATCATGTGGCACAGGGAGTTGACGCTCCACGTCACGTGCTGGAGGAGAGCGACGCGCACCAGCCCGCCCCACAGCAGGGCGGTCAGCGCGTCGTGCAGGGTCGCGCCGATCAGCCAGCCCGCGCCGAAGGGCAGCGCGAGCGAGACTGCGCAGAGCGCGGGGAAAGCGCGCGAGACGGCGCGCATGCGCCGGTCCGCAAGCAGGTCGGGGGCGTAGCGCTCGGCTGCGGTGACCGTGCCGGCGAACAGCCAGCCCACGTGGGCGTGGGCCAGGCCGCGGAGCTGGCCGCGCAGGCCGGTGCCGTAGCGAAACGGCGAGTGCGGGTCCCCGGGGCGGTCGGTGAACGCGTGGTGGCGGCGGTGGGTGGCCACCCACGCGATCACATCCCCTTGGAAGCTCATCGACCCCGCCACCGCCAGCGCCACACCCACGCCGGGACGGGGGGTGAAACCACGATGGGCCAGGCCACGGTGGAAGCCCACCGTCACGCCCAGTCCGGTGACGACGTACAGGATCAAGGCGAGCGTCACGTCCGCCGGTCCGATCAGGCGTCCCCACAGCACCCATCCCGCGAGGGCCAGCGCCAGAAACGGGAACGCCACGATCACCGCGACCGGCGCCAACTGCCACCACCTCGGCGCCCCCGGCCCGACTGCCTGCTCATCCCGGGGGAAGGGTGACGTTCCGTCGTAGTCGCAGGGGCCCTGAGCCGCCGGCGGCCCTGGAGAGGCCCCGGGCTGCTTCGAAGTGGCCATCGCGGACTCCTTCGCCGTCTCGTCCACGCACGGCCAGCGCACAGGCCGAACTCCGGGGAACACGCCTGTTGTCCACGGTAGGCGGCATGCCGCCCGGAGCGGCGCCCGCCGAACGCCCTCGTACGCGAGGTCCACCCGTTTGCCCTCGAAGTGATTGCGTCCTGGCCGTCATCGGACTGGTCCGGAGCTGCTGGGTCCGTGGGTCACGTGGTCGGCGGCGGCGCTCGGCGCGGGGTTGGAGGCATGCCGCACCCCGGCGCAGGCGCCACCCTCCTGGTGGGGACCTCAGCAGGTCACGGGCTTGCGGATGGTCTCCCGGTGTCGTGTGGTCAGTGTTTGAAAGCGTCCTTGATCTTCGCCCCGGCCTGCTTGGTGTTGCCCTTGACCTGGTCGCCCCTGCCCTCGGCCTGGAGTCGGTGACTGCCGGTGACGCGACCGACCTTCTTCTTGACTCCGCCCTTGACCGCTTCTGCCTTGTGCGCGATCTTCTTGGTGATGCTCATGGCGAGCCGCTTTTCGTGAGTCGAACTGCCGGGCGGGGCCGGACGGCAGTCTGCGCGGGATGGTGGGGGCTTGCCGGTGGGTGGCCCGGTGCCCGAACAGGTGGAGCCTTGCGTGGTGGCCGTCGACCGCCTGCCGACGGCGGTCATCGTGGGGTGGGCTGTTCTTCCGAGCGATGCGGCGTGAACCGCCCAGGAGGAGGATCAGCCCGAACAGGGCAGTCGCGCCGACGATCCCCTGCGCGGGCGCGCTGTCACCGGACCACCGCGTACGCGCCGGACGCCTACCAGTAGTGCCGCCGTCCGCCGACCGCGTGGCCCACCGACCCCAGGAGCAAAAGGATCAGTCCGATAACGGCCACGATGATTCAGTCCGATAACGGCCACGATGATTCCGATGGTCCACAGGATGGCGATCTTGGCGACGAACCCGACGACGAGCAGAATCACTCCGAGAACAATCATGGCGACCTCCAGCCTTGCAAGGCCCCTCCAAGCGGTCTGATTCCCGCTGGTCACGCAGTCAAACGAGTCACGATCGGGCCCCCGGGAACCGCACCCTCCGGGCAGGCCGCCCGCTCCCGTACGGAAGCGGGCGGTGTCCCACAGCGCTTCGAGGAGATGACGCCGGACCGAGCAGGAGTCGAGCGTCCGGCCGGGCGGCCCGCCAGTCCGGGGCCGCCTACGCGTACCCGCCGGTCGAGTTCGGCCGACTGCCCGCCGGGCGGCCGACGGTGAGACCATGAAGAGGCGGGTCACCGTGCCTCGGCCACCGCGCCTCCGGAACGAGGGATGATCATGGGCAAGGTCCTTCTGGTGCTGTTGTGCCTGGTCCTGCCCTTCCTGGCAGTGCTGATCAAGGACGGGCCGAGCATGAAGGTGCTCTGGGCCTTCCTCCTCCAGCTCTGCGGCCACGTGCCCGGAGTCATCTACGGCATCTACCAGGTGCTCAAGGACTGAGACCCCCGGAACAGACACCCCACACGCCGGGTTGGCACCCATGTCACGACACGAGAACGAACACCGGCATACCGGCACGGGCGACGGGGCCGGGCCCGCCACCGGCGGCGCCGGTCCCACCGAGAGCCCGACCGACCTGTCCAGGAGATCCTGGTGGGGCGTCCTGAAACGCACCACCAAGCAGTTCAAGGCCGACAGCCTCAGCGACGCGGCGGCCGCGCTCACCTACTACGGCCTGCTGGCGATCTTCCCCGCTCTCCTCGCGCTGGTGTCGATCCTGGGACTGGCCGGCAGCTCCGCCACCACGCCGCTGCTCGACCGCCTCCGCGACCTCGGCCCCGGCTCCGTCCGCCAGATCCTCACCACCGTGGTGCAGCAACTCCAGGCGGACCAGAGCCGGGCGGGCATCGCGCTGACCATCGGGATCGTCCTGGCCCTGTGGTCCGCCTCCGGCTACACCGCCGCGTTCATGCGCGCCGCCAACCGCGTCCACGGCACCGACGAGGACCGACCGCTCTGGAAGACCCTGCCCACCCGTCTCGCCCTGACCGTCGTCATCATCGTGCTCCTCGCCCTGACCGCCACCGGTGTCGTCTTCACCGGCGCACTGGCCACCAGGACGGGGAAGATCCTCGGAGTCAGCGAGAACGCCGTACAGGTATGGGGCATCGCCAAATGGCCCGTCCTCGTCATCATCGTCATCGCGATGGTCACCCTGCTCTACTGGGCCGCCCCCAGCACCGAACGACCCAAGCTGCGCTGGATCCTCCCCGGAAGCCTGGTCGCCGTCGTGCTCTGGGTCCTCGCATCCGGCGCGTTCGCCCTCTACGTCGCCAACTTCAGCAGCCTCAACAGCACCTACGGCAGCATCGGCGCCGTGATCCTCTTCCTCCTCTGGCTCTGGGTCTCCAACGTCGCGATCCTGCTGGGCCTGGAGTTCAACGTCGAACTGGAACGCGGACGAGCCACCGAAGCCAGCCACCCACCCGAGGACGGGCCCCATCCCGTACCCCGCGACACCCGCACACCACCACCCGGCACCCCACAGGACCAGGACAGGCCCGGTCACTGACGCCTGTGCCTGCTCACCGCTTCGGCTGTCGCCACGTGAGGCGGCACGCCGGCCGCAGGGCGGCCCGTGGCCCATCGGCGTGCCCGGGCCCGACGCTTGCACAGGCACCCGGCTGGGCGAAGCGCACAGACTGTGCCCGGTCAGCGGAACAGCCCTTCACCGGGTGGCGTTCCGGGCGCCGGGCGGCGAACATCAGGCTATGTCAGAGCGCGAACTCCCCTTGAGCAACGACGCCTTCTACCTGGACGCCACGGCCCGGATGTTCGGGTGGGACGTGAGACGAGGGGCGGACGAGGCGCTGGTGCTGTCGCTGTCCGAGTGGACGGTACGGGCGCTGCTCTGGCGCGGAGTGTTCCGCTACGCACGGGCCACCGGCCCCGGCACCTCGGACGTGGAGCTGCCCCTACGGGAGGTGCTCGACATGCTGGAGGAGCACGGCAGCCCGAAACCACCGACACCGTAGCCCGCCCTGGAAACGAGCCCTGAGGGGCGAATCAGGGCAGCGGCTCGGCGTGCAGCACTGCTCCTGCCCGCTCCCACCTGCTGGGCAGCCCCTGCCAGCCAGAGGCTGGGCCAGGCGTCCCAGCTAGTGCCGCATTGGCTGCGGCCCCGCGCACGCGGCTCAGGCCAGAGCAGCGGCGTGCAACAGACCATTGGCCCCTGGCCCGCTGGTCAGGAGCCGGGCGCAGCCGTGTTCGTTGATCTCGACGCGTAGGCGGCCAGTCTCGTCGGTGTAGATCTCATGTCCGCCGGGCCCCCTTGTGTGGGTGGCGGTGACGATCACCTGGCGCTGTGGTGCGTGGGTGCCGGTGGTGCCGGGGAATGTGAGCAGATACCGGGGGGCTGGTGTCATGACGGTGTTCTCGTTCCTGCGCATGTGCCATCGTGGACTGCCCCTCGCGATGGCGGGGACGATCGCGGTCGTACCGGGCGGCGGATGCATCCGAAGGCAGCAGTGTCTGCTACCCCAGTGTGCGTCGTGGGCGCAGCATGCCGATCGCTGCGGTGGCCCTGGCAGGGCTTTCGGTGGCGTGCCCCGGTGACTGCGGTGGCTGCCGGGCGCGTCTCCGGTTTCTCCCGGCGGCGGTCAGTGAGGCGTGGGCGTAGCGTTTTGGCATGACCAGCGACGAGACGATGATCCCCGCTATCGGGGTCCGCGGGCTGGAGCAGGTGTTCGAGGCGATCGTTGTGGCTGGCGGCCGTCCCCGGCCGTGGAGCGGCTTCGAGCACGGCGTGCTCGAAGCCTATCGATGGGCAGCTGGCGCCCAGACCGAGGCACCGGTTACCGCCACTGCCCCGCTTGGTGCCGCCGGCCCCTGTCGCGCGCAACTGCTCGCCGAATGCCAGGCCGCCGCCGTATGCGTTCGCGACACCGGCCGGCATGGCGCCGACGCTGGCTACGCCCTGGGTGCTTACCGGGCACTCGCCTGGATTTGCGGCCACCACGACGACCGCCCCTGACATCCTCCGGCACAGGTACCGCGCGTGCTGGTCGATGATGTCCACCAGCACGGCGGCGAGGCGGCTGGCAGCCGACGTACTGGTGCGGCCCGCTGGCTGGGGATCCAGTGCTGCACCGCGCCCGGGCGATGCCGAGTCAGCTCCTTGCGGCTCCCGGGGTCGACACGGCGCAGGCGCGCGGCGTGCCGATCTATCGCACGCCGGCCGCCGTCTGATGCTCGATCGGGCGCGCCGTACCGGGTGAGCGCGACCCAGCGTGGGACGCGTTGATCCGCTGGCCCCGGCGCGCCGCTGGGGCCCTCTGATGGCATGCCGGATGCCGTGGCGGGGCGCTGGCCGGCGGGCGCCGACGGTACCCAGCTGTCCGACAGTGCGGCACCGTCTCCGTCCTGCGACGGTGCCTTGCGGTGGGGAGGCCGACCCCCCGTTCGGCCGCACACTCGCCGATGGCGGCATCGTTTGTGGCGTGGTACGCCCGCTCCGGCCATCGCGCGGGCATGCTGGCGCGATGACGCCCACCAGACGCAGCCGCCGTCGCACCCGCGCGCGCCGGCTCAACGTCCCTGGAACAGATCGGTCTGTGCCCGGCAGCGCCCGATCCGGCACTTCCTGCGGCTTCCCAGCCGACGGTCTCCGGGCCACGCGTCGCCGGATGCTGCACCTCCATCGTGACAAGGCAGGTCATGCAGGGCGGCACCGTGGTCGTCACGCGCCACCACTCCGTCGGCTGTGGGGTGTGGTCGGCCTGCTGACCGGTTGTGGCCGTCAGTGGCCGGTACCTCACCCGCCGGGGCCGGAGAGGCCCGGCTTCCGGGTGGGTCACCGCAGGGCGCGCCGACTGCGCGCCGAGCGTACGGCGAGGAAGACCACATCGGCGACGAAGAGGAGAATGCCGATGGCGAGTAGGTACAGCAGGCCGTGGACGACGACGCCGACGATGCCCAGCACGATCGCCACGATGACGACTAGGAGGAACAGAGCCATCACATACCTCCCTGCGGCCCAGGTGGGCCCGGGTCGATTGCCGGTGCACTTCCAGTCTGCGCCCCCGCCCGGCAACGAGCGCGCACAGGTGGCGCCGTGACCCTGGCGGCGGCCACAGGCACGTCACGCTCCGCCGCCGCGCCGGTCCACCGTGTTGTCCTCACCCGGATTTCAACACGTCTCCCCGCCCCGTGGGGATCTGTGCTGGTCAGATGGGATGAAACGGCCGAGTGGCTCGTTGCCCGCCCCGCCCCGGGCAGCGTTGACGGGGACGTGACCACCTCAACCACCGCCCCGATACTGCCCGGCGCCCTCCCGACGCCGGCCGGTCCTTCCACGCACGACCAGGGCGCGGACACCGCGCCCTGCCCCATAGCCGTCCACTCCCGCACCACTTCAGCGCCGCCCGCTGTGGGCGCCCCTCGCCTCGGCGGCCGCCGATGGCTACACCGGCCTCGCGCTGGACACCTCCCGCGTCACCTTCGCCGGCTCCGGCTTCCTCGCCGTCCTGCGGTGGTTGGGCCCGCAGCGGACGCCGACTACGACCTACGGCCCGCTCCCGGGCCGTCCAACGGCTCCTGGACGATGCGGCCGCAGGACCGGCCGACGCCCTCACACGACACGAGGAGCCGACAGGCGATACCGGCGATGGCCCGGCCCGTCTGGCGGACGCGACATGTGATCAGAACAGTTTCGGAGGGTCACCGCTCTGCGTACACCAAGCGGCCATTCTTCCCGCAGTTGTCGCACTGGAAATGCATCGAGTTGTGAAGCTGGAGTGTCTCGCCGGTCTCTTCGTCGCGGATCCATGTCAGCTGCGGATCCTCCCAGTGGACCTTCGTGTGCTTGGCTTCCCCGCACAGTTTGGACACGGCCACCATCGCTCGGTCGCGTTCATGGCGGCCTCCTCTCCAGGACAACCAGCCGAGTATCCGGCAGAAGATCATGTAGGGCAGTGCCGGAGTGCTCAGCGGCGGGCGAGCTGGCGTTCACCGGATGCGCCGGTCCGGTAGGCCAGGCCGTAGTGGCGGAAGAGGGCCTCCTCGTCCTCGGCGGGCAGGACGTCGTCGGTGCCGATCGCGGGGCAGTCCCTCACCAGCGGCTTGCCGTAGACGACCTTGACGTAGCCCGGCCCTACGGTTGCCCCGTCGAGGGGGACGAAGACCAGGCGGTGGCGGGTGGGCAAGCCGATCTGGACGGTGGCCATGGCGGGCTCGTCCGTGCTGGTGTCCACGTAGATGGCCTCCAGGGTGCCGATCTTGTGCCCGTCCGGGTCAATGACGTCATGGGTACGCCACTCCCGGATGTCGCCTACCTGAATCACTATGACTCCCTTCACCAGGCCTGGCTCCGCGAGCAGCCGGCACTTCTCCTGCCCGCCGAGATCGGGACCGCTCCAGGCCCCGCCTGCCGTGCCAGGGCCTGGATCCCCTCGTCCGCGGTGGGCACCAGCGCAGGCGCCCGCAGGGCATGTGTCTTTTGCTGCGCTGCTCAGGTGCTGAGCAGGCGGTTGAAGAACGAGCGGTAGCGCCGGAGTGCGATGCGCAGTTCCTCGGTCGGCACCTCGTCGCCGCGGTGCCACTGGCCTTCGAGATCCTGCTTGTGTGCGGAGAAGGTGGTGGCGAGTGCCTGCATCGCTTCGGCGACCAGTGCGTCGGCCGCGTGTACGGCGTTGCGCGGGTCGTCAACGAACTCGCTCTGGATCTTCTGCCACCGGGAGCGGAACTCCTCCTGTTCCGCCCCCAGCAGGGGTTCGCTCTCCTCGGCCGCTTCCGGATCTTCGGCGGGCTCGGAGGCCTGGGCGTCGCCTTTCTCCCGGTCTTCGCCCGTGGACTCCTGTTCGCCGCCCTCTCGCTCGGTGGTGGTGGCTTCCCCGGGGAACGCCGGTGGCGAATCCGCCCAGGGGTCCTGGACCTGGTCGCCGGTGTCCTGTCGGGCGCCGGCCAGGTCCTGCGTGGACAGGCCGCCCTCGCTCGGTTCGGGTGTCTGTTGGCTGTGCATCTCTTCACTTCCGTCTCAGCGGTTCCGGTCGGCGGCGGATTCGGTCCGCCAGGTTCGAATCGTTGGCGCGGGGCTCAGGCACGGCTGCCCCGCGGCTGGTCGCCGTTGTGGAGCAGTTCCTCGAAAAGGGTGCGGTAGTGCACCATCGCGCCCCGCAGTTCCTCCGTGCTCGCCTGGTGGCGGCTGCTGCGGTCGTTGACCTCGTGGGCGGACCGGAAGTGCGTCAGCACGTTCCCGTGTTCGACGGAGAGGTCCTTGAGTTGCTGCTCGTACCCCTCGGTCGGGTACCCACGCTCGGTCATGAGCGTGGTGACGAGCCGGTCCGCCTCGTGGACCGCGTCGTCGGGCCGGTCGACGAACTGTTCCTGCGCCCGGTTCCAGTCCTGGGTGTACCGTTCCCGGGCGGCCGGCGGCAGCGGCTTGATATCCAGCGCGTCGTGGCGTTCCTCCCGCTCGTGCAGCTCGCGGTCGGCCGCCAGGCGGCCGACCCTGGCCTCCACGGCCCGGTCGTACTCCGGCCCGAATCGCTCCCGCAAGTGGCGGCGGCGTACGACCAGCCGTGCCACCAGCGCGCACACGATCAGCAGGACCACGACGGCACCGATGATCACGGCGAGGGTTCCTGTCGTCATTGGGTCCTCCGCTTGTAGCCCACGAACCCCACCCATTGGATCCCCTGAAGTGCGCTTGCCCTTGGCCGCCGCGTCAAAACGCGGACAATTCGGGCCAAACGCCCGTGGGGGCTGCCTCGAAGGGTCGACAATTGGTCGTCGCACGGCTGCCGGTGGCGTCCTGTGCGGCGATCTGGCCGTCCCCTCGGCGTCGTCTCTTCTCGGCGCCGTCCGTCCTTCGGCGAGGCGATCGGCGATCACGGTCGGCGGACTGCTTCCCTCCGTCAGCGGGGCAGGCACTGGCCTGAGCGTCGCCAGGCCGAGCGCACGGCGAGGAGCGCCCCGTCAGCGACGAGGAGAAGAACACCGATGGCGAGCAGGAACAACATCCCGTGGACGACGACACCGATGATGCCAAGAACGATGGACGCGATGAGTGCGAGCAGGAAGACGACTATGAACGGGAACACCTCCCTCGGCCAGTACGGATGCCCGGCAACGCGAGCTGCGACCCGCCGTGGGCGTCTGGTTGACAAGCCGGACTGCAACGCCATCGAATATTCGGATCCTGAACCCCGACCCTGGGGATGTGCTGTGCCCGGATATTCCTGGCCGAGAACATCGCGGGCCCATGCCGGCCCGACCGCGTGCCCAGTGGCGATCGCTCGAATTCGTGCAACACCATCGGTCTGGGGACTGGCCAGAGCGCCTACCAGTAGTGGCGCCGCCCGCCAACCGCGTGCCCCACCGATCCCAGGACAAACAGGATGGCTCCGATGACGGCCAGAATGATTCCGACGGTCCACAAGATTGTGATCTTGGTCAGGAAGCCGACGATGAGCAGGATGATTCCAAGGATGATCACGATGTACTCCGATCTCCGCAGAGCATTCCCTCCTCATCGTCCCCGCCTGCCACTTCCGGAGCAAACGCTAGCTGGGCTGACCTGAGGCCCGTCGAGTCGCTCGGCTTCCGAGAAGAGAGGGCGCAATTGCTGCTAGGTGAATGACGCGAAGGGCTAGTGGTCATAGGTGGTCGGCGAGCGCATGACCAGGCTGGCCAGTGTGATCGTTGTGCCCGATCTCGGTAGCCAGAGTGAGGACGTGCAGGACGTGGGTCATCGCCCTACAGGGGTGCGGCCCTGGTGATATTCGAGCCTGGGGCGGTGAGGCGGATCGGTCTCGGCGGCGTCGGAAACGCCGGCCCTGGGGTGAGCACGCCCGCGTTGGCCCGGCCGACAGGCCCGGGCTCGGAGAGAGGGCGTCGACGATGTCGTCCGACCGCAGCGAACCCGTCGGGCGGACGGCGGCCGATGGCTGAACCGGGGCCCGCAATCGGGCGGACAGGTTCCACAGGGCACCCCCTCGCCCTGGTCGGTTCGATCGGCGCCGGCGAAGCGCCGCTGTGAGGGCTCGCGGCCCTTGATTGGGCGGTCGGGACGATGTCGTCGACCGGGCGAGGTGTTGCTGGTCGAAGGGCTGGCTTCCCGGCACCCGGAAGCCCCGTCGCTCACAGTAGTGGGTGCGACGGGATCGGCGGACCACCCCAGTTGCTGACTATCCGTCATCGAATCTCGGATCCGGTGCACATCCGGTGCACAAGACGACGAGGACGGACGAGTACCAGCGAGAGATCAAGAGGAGTGTTTTCCCAGGTCAGATGCTATATCTGGTCGATTCTCACTGTCGGGCCATGCGAGCCGATTTAGAGGTCGTAGTACAGCTCGGACCTCTCCCGACTGCACCTCAGCCGGCGCGGGCGTCGATGTGGCTGCAATGCTGGGGACCATCCGGCTGGCACCTCGGCCTCTCGGCGGGGTGGCGGATGAAGGGATCCTTTGCCCACCACCCCCACCGCCTCGTGCGGCACCAGCGGAACGGATCTGGCACACATGAGGACGAGAAATGACGACCGCTAATGAGCATCACTGAGTGTTATTTTCGCAGGTCACCCTGGGCGTAATGGATGTTTCAGCATGTCAGAGACGTGCCCGGGGAAAACTTACAAAGCAGATGTCGGCGGTTCGAAACCGTCCGCGCCCACCAGCCCAAATGCCCCGGACCGATCATGATCCGGGGCATTTGACATCTCAGGCTGACATCAGTGGCGCCGCTTGAGCAGCCGGTCCATGTTGCCGAGGATCTCCATCACCACCCGCGGCGGTACCCCGCAGGCGACGAGCAGCGTCGCGCACCCGTGCCGGGTGTTGTGCAGCCGGATGGCCGGGACCTCGGCGGCCTTGGACACCCGGACGAATGAGCGGTACAGGTTGGTCGGCTGGTGCGGGTGGTGAAGACGTACCCGGTCGGCCGCGCGCCGGGCCTCGTCCTGCCGCATCCGGTGCCAGCGCAAGGCTGACGCGCAGATTCGGGGGAGCGGGACGGGCCGGCGCTTACTGCTCTTGGTGGTGTCCTCGTACAGCTTGCCGCCGACCCGCTGGAGCTGGCGGCGCACCCACAGAACGCGGTTCTCCAGATTCACCCACGACCAACGCAGACCGACGATCTCCCCGCGCCGCATGCCGAGCGCGATGGCCAGCACGAAGGGGGCGTAGAGCGGATCGGTGCGGGCGGCCGAGGGGAAAGTGAGCGTCTGGTCGAGCGTCCACGGCTTGATCTCACGGCTCGTCACCCGGGGCGGCGGGACGAGCGTCGAGACGTTCCGCGCGATCAGCTCGTCCCGCCACGCGGCGCTCAGCGCCGGGCGGAGCACCCGGCGCGACTCCTTCGCGGTGGCGGCGCTGCGTCGACGAAGGCGTGTGCGGGGCCGGTGGCCTCGGCGAGATCGGCCAGCAATCGGCTGACCACCCCGCGCTCGCCGACGGCGGCGAGGCGATCGCCGACCTGGCCCTCCTACTCGACCAGCCCGACGTCTTCGGCCCGGTCCCCTCTGCTCCGACCACCCGGTGATTGCTGGCCGACATCGACCCGCCGGCACTCGGTGCGCTGCCCGGGAGGTCGCCTGGCTGCAGGCCGACGAGACCGGCCATGGCATCCCGGCCCCGAAGGCGGGCGGACGTGAACTACCCAGACTGGTCCTGGACATCGACGCCACCCTCGTCACCTACAGACGTTCAAACGCGGCATGTTCGCTACGCCGGTGAAGTTCTTAGGTCACTCAAGAAACGCCTGGTGCCGGGAGCCTGCCACCACAAGGAGCTCTTTTCGGAGGCTGTGCCGGTTGGACCCGCGTGTCTTGAGTGCATGGCAGTTCGGACACAGCGCGATCATCGTCTCTGGAGTGTCTTGGCCGCCACGCCCGAGGTCATTGACGTGGTCGACCTCCAGTATGGGCAAGCCAGCGTCTGTGAGTTCTGACGGGTGCCCGAGACATGCGGGGTTTTCGCACTGACCGTCGCTGCGAAGGATTACGGCCTGCCGGGCGGCCGGTGAGCGAAGGTAGCGCTCGACCTGTGTGAGCTTCGACCGGCGGGATCGGCTAGCGGTGGTTCGATGGGCCGCCTCATTCAGCTTTCGGTACCTGTTACGGCTCTCGGTCGGGCTTTCTTCTCGATCCGGGGCCGCGGACACAGCGGGTACGTCAAGGGAATCGTCATGAAGCCACCCGTCATCCTCGTTGAGAGCGTCGACGACCTCCGCAGTCCACGTTTCACGCAGAGGCGACGGGACGGGGGCAAGAACCCACACGAACTCCCGGCGAGGTTCGCCATCCTGTCCGCGACCCCACCGCAGCCGCCGCTGGACGATCACCGCCCAGGTTTCAAAGGTCCAGTGTCCGCGGTGCGGCTTGTGCCAATAACGCAACGCCGTTTGCTGATCCTGATATTCAGCCATGGATCTATTTCCGCCAGCAAGCATTTGATCGCCCGACAAGCCGTCGCCGGTGTAGGCGATCCAGTCCATCCCAGGGATTCGCTGGTCCGCGTAGGGCCCCTTGTCGTCCGAGTAAACGGTGAGGACGCCATCAGCGAGCGGGGTGATACCGAGGACGCGGTTGCCGCCGTAGGCGTCTGCGATGACGTCTCGGTTCGAATGCGGCTCACCCGCGGTCGGGTGGAGAGACGAGTCGATGCGCCCTTCCATCAACTCCGTGAGTGAGAGAGCTTCCAACAGGCCGGCTGGTGCCGGCGTAAAGAAGCGAAGTAGCAACGTGGCGATGGCCCATGCAGCCAGCTCCGGATCCTCGACCAGTTGGTCGTAGTCCTCCTTAGACAGTCCGGCAAGGGGGTTTGCCGCGTCAAGGGCGGAAGTCTTGGGGCGGCGCCGGTCACTCGTTAGTGGGAGTTCGGCAGCTTCCGCCACCTGCCAAAGACCATTTCTTTGCAGTGCCCAGAAGGGGTACACCACGGCCCGTTCTCCGTCTGGCGCATCTGCGAACGCGGTTAGGAGCGGCGCAACGGCGGACTTCACTGCGGACCATGGTTGCTCACGGGGCTGCCCGTGCACAGCTTGGGAAATAGCCCACAGCAAGAGAATGGGCCGATGCAGAGCTTGACCAGTCCGCCTACGGGCAGGCTTCACCTTCCCGATCCGCTTGATCAAGTCCAACCTGCTGGTTCTCATTGACACCTCTCACCCAGATCTTGAAGCGGTGAAGCGGGTCTCTTCTGAGAGAAACCCGCTGGGTGGCACCGTTCCTTGGCTACATAGGCGCGGGCGGAGGGCTCAGACCTTCCTGCGCCGCGTGGCGGTCCTGCTATGCGACATGATCCGGTTAACACCGGGCACGACGACGATGGTCAGGGTCAGCACGAGGGTTGCCCACCAGGGCATCACGTCGTGACTCTCCCGAACCATGAGCAGCGCCCCTCCGGTCGGGATGACCGTGTAACCGATCATCTCGATCAGCTGACTGGCGCTGAGGGCAGGCACCTGCATCCGTCCGTGGATGTCCGGCGAGAGCTTGATCTCGACTGATGCTCCATCGCTGGGCATCTCGGCCGAAACGGGACGCTCCTGGCTCGTCCAGATCTTGACCTCAGCGCTCGCTGACGGAGCGATGCGGGTGGAGTCGCCGTACATCGCGGGATCGGTGTTTGTCACTGGGAGTCCTTCTTGGGATGCCTCAGCTAGAGATCGGCGATCTCCTGACAGGCTGCCGCATCCTCAATCGCAAGTCCCAGGCGGTAGCAGTCCGGGCTAGGGAGCCCCGGAGTGGTTGACGCCTAGAACTGGATGGACCGTCGTGGCCATCGGATTCCTTTCGTGTCAGTGATCTAACGCGCCTCCCCGCCGGCCGTAGTCGGCGGGGAGGCAGCGCTCACACTGTAACCAAAGACACCGACAGTGCACCAATCTGGTGTTGATCTGGTTCACCATCGATGCTTCATGAGATGCTGGAGCACGTTAGGCGCGTCAGGCGTGCACACTCAGTAACAGAGAGGCTGTAACAGTGACCGACTCAAAGAGTGCAGGGGCGCCGAGTGAGCGGTTCAGCATCACGTTGATTGGTGCAGCCGTTCGAGCGCTGGCTGACCTCACCTTGGCTACTGGACTTTCCAAGACCGATGCGATCAACCGGTCGGTCCAGGTCTACGGCTTCCTCGCCCAGCAGATGGCTGAGGGTAAGGAGTTGCTCCTTCGGGACAAGGATGGAGTCCTTGAGCGGGTCCACATCGTCTAGTGGGGCCTCAGCGCGCCGCGGGTCCGCGCCGAGATCGAAGAACATCGAGAACACGTCACGCCGCAGTTTCTGCGACTGGAGCCTCCAGGGCGGCTGACTCCCGGGCCTTCGAGTGCCGGCGGTCGGAATCCTTCCCGTGGCTGTGATCTGCCTGGTGGTTCCGGCGTGAGATCGCCGGCTCGACACGCTGCGTGAACTCCCACTGTGGGCGATGTCCGCATTGCACAGTGTGCGCAGGTTTGTGACTGTGCTGAGGAGGCCGCCATGCCCCTGACCCTCCGACCGTTCGCCCCGCGCGGGTGAGTGGGCCCACCGCCGGTGCGGTGCCGACGTTGGAGCTGGAGGACATCCAGGGCACCGTGCTGCGGCGTCGTCCGGACGTCTACCACGGTGTGTACCTGCTCTACCGGATCGACGACCCGGCCGCGGCGAAGCGGTCGCTGCGTGAGGTCCTGCCGGAGGTCACCAGCGCGGCGGACTGGGAGCGGCCCCGCCCGTTCACCCTCAACGTCGCCTTCACGTACCGGGGGCTGGCCCGGCTGGGCGTGCCGCCGGATTCGCTCGCCTCGTTCTCCCCGGAGTTCCGGGCCGGCATGGCCGCCCGGAAGGAGGTGCTGGGAGACCTCGGTGCCAGCGACCCCGGTAACTGGCCCCCGCCGCTGGGCGGCCCCGACGTGCACATCGGGGTGGTGATCATCGCGACGGCCCCCGAGGGGCTCCACGAGCCGGTGGCGGCGGCTGGCCGACTGGCCGGGGTGAGCCTGGTCTACCGGCTCGACGTCGGTTCCCCGGTCACCGGGCGCGAGCACTTCGGGTTCCGGGACGGCATCTCCAGCCCGTACCTGCTCGGCAGCGCCGAGCGGCCGCTGCCCGGCCAGGACGCCGTCCAGCCCGGCGAGTTCCTCTTCGGCTACCCGGACGAGTCCGGGGCGGCGCCGGCGGGGCCCGCGCCGGACGTGCTCGGCCGCAACGGCTGCTACCTGGCCTTCCGTCAGATGCGTGCGGACGTGGCCGCGTTCCGCAGGTACCTGCGGGACCAGGCCCGCTCGCCCGAGGACGAGGAACTGCTCGCAGCCAAGATCGTCGGCCGCTGGCGCAGCGGTGCGCCGCTGGCGTTGGCGCCGGAGCACGACGATCCGGACCTGGGCGCCGATCCGACGCGCAACAACGACTTCCGCTACCACGACGACCCGCGGGGCCTGCTCGTCCCGCGCGGCGCGCACATCCGGCGGGCCAACCCGAGGGACGGCCTGGCCGACACCGTGGTCGAGACCGGCATCCACCGGGTGCTGCGGCGCGGCGCGGCGTACGGCCCGCTGCTGCCGGCCGGGGCCTTGGAGGACGACGGTGCGGAGCGCGGGATCATCTTCATCTTCATGGGCGCCAGCCTGTCCCGGCAGTTCGAGTTCGTGCAGCAGGTGTGGCTCAACGACGGCGACTTCGCCGGCCTCGGCCCCGAGCAGGACCCGCTGGTCGGCAACAGCGGCGGCGCCGGTGTGCACACCATCCCGGCCCGCCCGGTCCGGCGCCGGCTCACCGGGCTGCCCCGGTTCGTGACCGTGCGCGGCGGCGAGTACTGCTTCCTGCCCGGCCTCGCCGCGATCGCCTGGCTCACCGCACTGCCGGACCCGGCCGGCGGCCCGTCCGCCGCGCCGCACTCATCGACCTCGGAGGACGACAGGTGACCCCGCCCGAGAAGGACTTCACCCCCGTGCGGCACTCACCCGATCTCGTGCCACCGGAGCCGGACTTCGACCGGCACCTCCAGCAGTCCAGACCGTCCGCAAGGAGGTGTACCGGCGCTCGTCGGTGCTGCGCCACGAGCTGAACGGCCGGCGCCGCGCCGAGCCGGCCTCGGCCGCCGACGTGCTTCCCGACCCGTCCTGACGCTTCGCCCGAAAGGAATCCAGATGTACGACTTCGACCCGTCGACCTACCAGCCGATCTCACCGGACGTGTCGGTCGAGGAGATCGCCAAGGCCTTCCAGAGCCCCCGTCAGCAGACCGAGGGCGTCGGCCTGCGGGCGGTGAACCGGTCGGAATTCACCCTGATCGCACCGGTCATCCAGCCGACCGGGCCCGCCGTCTTCCTGGAGCGCGCCGAGAAGGCCTGCATCGAGGCGCCCTACTGGGAGAACCGCCTCGGGACGGTCCACGATCTGCGGGTCGCGCTCGTCAACGACGGTCATCAGGTGCTGTTCTGCGCGACCTACAGCGACGAGTTCAAGCCCTACGTCATCGACGTCATCCGCTTCGCCACCCCGTGGATCGACCACATGTTCAACGACGTGGCGGCCGGCTACCCGGGCCTGGCCTCCGACCAGGCGATCGACTACATCGCGAAGTACCAGGTGCAGGCCAACGTCTGGTACGGCGGGCCGAACCCGGAGGCCACCCCCAGGGACATCGGCAAGGCCATCGCGGTGGCCGCCGCGTTCGACGACCTGCTGGACGCCGCCCAGAGCTGACCGCGTGCGTCGACGGGCGCGCCGGCGCCCGTGCGGGAGGGGCCGGGGTTCGGGAGGCGGGGTGGGGTGGGCTGTGTTTGGGTGGCTGCACACCGCTTGGGAGAGGTGATCCTCCGTGACCATGCCCCCGTTCGGATCGAGTGATCCGTTCTCCGATCTGCTCAGCCGCTTCTTCGGGATGAGTCCGATGGCCTCCCCGCCCGCCGTGCAGCGGGTGCCGATCGGGCGGTTGCTGAGCGAGTCCTCGCAGGAGTTGCTGGGGTTGGCCGCGCACCGGGCCGGCGAGGACGGGATCAGTGATCTCGACACCGGGCACCTGGCCTGGGCGGCCACCCGGGTGGAGCCGTCGCGCCGGATGCTGGAGCGGGCGGGGATCGACCCGGACCAGCTGGCCGGTGACCTGGAGCGGTCGCTGCCGTCCGGGGATCCGGCGGCGGTGGACGGGCAGCCCGCGCTGACGCCGTCGGCCAAGCGTGCGCTGCTGGCGGCGCATGCCCGTTCGCAGGCGGCCGGGGCCTCGTACATCGGGCCGGAGCACATCCTCGGCGCGCTGCTGGACCAGGAGCGGTCCGGGGCGGGGACGGCGCTGCGCAACGCGGCGCCCTCGCAGGAGGCGTTGAGGACGGTGCTGGAGGGGCGCGGTGTCGGCGGGGAGCGCAGCAGCACGGGCGCGCACCCGAGCGAGACGCCGACGCTGGACGAGTACGGGCTGGACCTCACCGAGGCGGCGCGCTCGGGCCGGCTGGACCCGGTGGTCGGGCGGGCCGAGGAGATCGAGCAGACCGTCGAGATCCTGTCCCGCCGGACCAAGAACAACCCGGTGCTGATCGGCGAGCCGGGCGTCGGCAAGACCGCGATCGTGGAGGGGCTGGCGCAGCGGATCGTCTCCGGGGACGTGCCGCAGAGCCTGCGGGACAAGCGGGTCGTCACCCTCGACCTGACCGCCCTGGTGGCCGGCTCCAAGTACCGGGGCGAGTTCGAGGAGCGGCTGAAGAAGGTGATCGACGAGGTCACGGCGGCCGAGAAGAGCGTGATCCTGTTCCTGGACGAGCTGCACACCGTGGTCGGCGCGGGTTCCGGCGGCGAGGGTTCGATGGACGCCGGCAACATCCTCAAGCCGGCGCTGGCGCGCGGTGAACTGAGCGTGGTCGGTGCGACGACGCTGGACGAGTACCGCAAGCACGTGGAGAAGGACGCCGCGCTGGAGCGCCGCTTCCAGCCGGTGCTGGTGCCCGAGCCGAGCGTCGAGGAGACGGTCGAGATCCTGCGGGGGCTGCGGGACGCGTACGAGGCGCACCACCAGGTGCGGTTCACCGACGAGGCGCTGGACGCGGCGGCGACGCTGTCCGACCGGTACGTCAGCGACCGCTTCCTGCCGGACAAGGCGATCGACCTGCTGGACCAGGCCGGTGCCCGGGTGCGGTTGCGCAGCCTGAGCGGCTCGACCGAGGCGACCGGGGTGCAGGACCGGATCACCAAGCTGAAGCGGGAGTTGGACGAGGCCGTCGCGGACGAGGAGTTCGTGCGGGCGGCCAACCTGAAGGCCGAGCTGCGGCAGACCGAGGACGAGTTGGCGGCCGTCGCCGAGTCCCGCGAGGAGGTCGTCGACGTGACCGCCGACGACATCGCGCAGGTGCTGTCGTCCCGGACCGGCATCCCGGTCGCGGAGTTGAACGCGACCGAGCGGGAGCGGCTGCTCAAGCTGGAGGAGCACCTGCACGAGAAGGTGATCGGCCAGGACGAGGCGGTCACCGCGGTCGCCCAGGCGGTGCGCCGCGGCCGGGCCGGGATGGGCGACCCGGACCGGCCGACCGGCTCCTTCCTCTTCCTCGGGCCGACCGGCGTGGGCAAGACCGAGCTGGCGAAGGCGCTGGCGGCGCTGCTGTTCGGCGACCCGGACCGGATGATCCGCTTCGACATGAGCGAGTTCCAGGAGAAGCACACCGTCTCCCGGCTGGTCGGCTCCCCGCCCGGGTACGTCGGCTACGACGAGGCCGGGCAGCTGACCGAGGCCGTCCGCCGCAAGCCGTACAGCGTGCTGCTCTTCGACGAGGTGGAGAAGGCGCACCCGGACGTCTTCAACCTGCTGCTCCAGGTACTGGACGACGGGCGGCTGACCGACGCCCAGGGGCGGACGGTCGACTTCCGCAACACCGTGGTGATCATGACCAGCAACATCGGCTCGCAGCGCATCCTCGACCACGCCGGGAACGTGGACGAGATCCGTGGCGACCTGATGCGCGACCTGCACCAGCAGTTCCGGCCGGAGTTCCTGAACCGGATCGACGAGGTGATCGTCTTCCACGCGCTCACCCGGAAGGACCTGCTGTCGGTGGTCGGTCTGCTGCTGGAGCGCAGCCGGCGTCGGCTCAAGGCGCAGGACGTGCAGTTGGAGGTCACCGAGGCGGCCAAGGAGTGGCTGGTCAACCGCGGGTACCAGCCGGAGTTCGGGGCCCGGCCGCTGCGTCGGACGATCCAGTCGGAGCTGGACAACCGGGTGTCCAACCTGCTGCTGGACGGCACGGTGCAGGAGGGCGACACGCTGATCGCGGAGGTGAGCGACGGCGACCTGGTGGTCACGCTCGCCCGGCCGGAGGCGTCGGCGACCTTCGAGGAGGCGCAGGAGAAGGCGCAGGAGGAGACGCGGGACAAGGCGGGGGCGGAGGAGCAGCAGGCCTGATCCGTCGGAGATCTGCCCCGCCGCCGGACGGTCCGGCGGCGGGGCAGCGCGTACCTACGCCTGCGGGAAGACCTCGCGCAGCAGCGGCTCCGGCAGCCCGCGCTTGCGCCACTCGCGCGGGTAGCCGAGCGAGACCTCCTCGAACGGGACGCCGTCGTAGCTGGTCTTGCGGGGGATGTGCAGATGGCCGTAGATCATCGCCGCGGTGTTGAAGCGGCGGTGCCAGTCCGCGGTCAGTTCGGTGCCGCACCACTGGGCGAACTCGGGGTACCAGAGGATCTCGGTGGGGTGGCGGACCAGCGGGTAGTGGTTGACCAGGACGAGCGGTACGTCCGGGTCGCAGGCCGCCAGCCGCTGCTCGGTCAGCCGGACGCGCTCGCGGCACCAGGAGTCGCGGTCCGGGAACGGGTCCGGGTGGAGCATCCGCTCGTCCGCGCAGACGATGCCGCTCTCGTAGGCGGCCGCCAGGGACTCCTCCTTGGTGGTCGTGCCCGGCGCGCGGAAGGAGTAGTCGTACAGGAGGAAGAGCGGGGCGATGCGGACCGGTCCGCCGGCGCCCTGCCAGAGCGGGTACGGGTCCTCGGGGGTGAGCACGCCGAGGTTCCGGCAGAGGTCGACCAGGTGGTCGTAGCGGGCCACGCCGCGCAGCTGCACCGGGTCCTCGGGGTGGGTCCACAGCTCGTGGTTGCCGGGGGCCCACACCACGCGGGCGAAGCGTTCGGCGAGCAGTCCGAGCGCCCACTCGACGCTGGTGGTGAGTTCGGCGACGTCTCCGGCGACGAGCAGCCAGTCGTCGGGGGTGGTGGGCCGGATCTTCTCCACCAGGTCGCGGTTCTCCTGGTAGGAGATGTGCAGGTCGCTCACGGCGAGCAACCGCCCGCCCGCCCCCGTGGGCTCCGACGGCGCGTCGCTGCGGTACTCGGTAGTCACTCCTGCCCCCTGTGGTCACCCGTCCGATGTCGCCACAGTACGTGGCGGACGGGGGCCGTGGGGCGGGTTGACGCGATCGGCCGTGCGAAGGGAGGGGCCGGCGGACCGCCGCCACCGCGCGAACGAGCCATTGCGGCCGAAGTGCTTTCTTGGTGTCGTCTTGACTCTTGACAGTGAGTCATGTCCGCGACAGCTTTGGTGCACCCCCACACCGAGAGGTCTCTCATGAAGAAGCCGCTCATAGGCATGCTCGCCACCGTCCTGGTCGCCGGAGCAACCGCCCTCGCCGGCGCCCTCCCGGCCCAGGCCGCCACCGCGGAGGCCCCCGCCGCCGTGTCCGTCGCGGCCCAGGACGGCCAGTCCCTGAGCGCCCAGGCCCAGGTCACCGACACCAAGGCGGCCCCCCGAGCCGTCAACTTCGCCGGGACGGTGGCCCTCAACAACTGTTCCGGTTCGCTGGTCCGGATGCCAGGCTCGGCCGCGAGCGACCCGGCCCTCGTCCTGTCCAACGGCCACTGCCTGGAGTCCGGCATGCCCGGCCCCGGCGAGGTGATCCTCAACCAGCCCTCCAGCCGGACCTTCACCCTCCTCAGCTCCAGCGGCAGCGGGCTCGGCACCCTGCGCGCGACCAAGGTGGTCTACGGCGCCATGACCGACACCGACGTGTCGATCTACCAGCTGAACACCAGCTACGCCTCGATCCAGTCCCGGTACGGGATCGCCCCGTTGACCATCTCCGCCGCCCACCCCACGCAGGGCACCTCGATCAAGGTCGTCTCGGGCTACTGGAAGAAGATCTACTCCTGCTCGATCGACGGCTTCGCCTACCAGTTGAACGAGGCGGACTGGACCTTCAAGGACTCGGTCCGCTACACCTCCGGCTGCAACGTGATCGGCGGCACCTCCGGCTCGCCGGTGGTGGACGCGAACACCGGGCAGGTGGTCGCGGTCAACAACACGATCAACGAGAACGGCGAGTCCTGCACCCTCGACAACCCGTGTGAGGTCGACGAGAACGGCTCGGTGACGGTGCACCAGGGCATCGGCTACGCCCAGGAGACCTACGGCATCCCGGCCTGCTTCGCCGCCGGCAACCGGTTCGACCTCACCCTGCCCGGCTGCACCCTGGTCCGGCCCTGACCTGAACCGTCACGACGGCCCTGACCTGACCGTGGCGAAGGCCCTGACCTGAACCGCGGTGACGGAACCGGGGCGACCCCGCTGACCAGCACCGATCCCCGATGGGCCACCCGTGAACGGCGGGTGGCCCATTCGGCCGTCCACCAGGCGGCCGGCGCACCACCCGTGCCGCACTGTCGTCCCGACAGGGCGGCAGTCATATCCGTGTGACCAATGGAGAGTTGATGACCACCACGCTGCGAAGGCTGCTGGTTTCCGTCCTGCTGATACCGCTGCTCGCGCTCGGCGGCCTGGCGACCCCGGCGCTGGCCGCCGGTGCCCAGGGCGCCGGTACCGCCGAGGCCGCCCACGGCCGGAGCCCCGCCGACGACCCGAATGCCGACATCAAGGACCGCCTGGCGGCGATCCCCGGGGTGACGATCACCGAGGAGAAGCCGACCACCACCGGCCACCGCTACTTCCTGCTCACCTACACCCAGCCGATCGACCACTTCCGCCCCTGGCTGGGCACCTTCCAGCAGCGCTTCAGCGTGCTGCACCGGGGCTACGACCGCCCGACCGTCTTCTACACCAACGGCTACACGCTGGGCACCAACCCGTCGCGCACCGAGCCGACCCGGCTGGTGGACGGCAACCAGGTGTCCATCGAGTACCGGTACTTCACCCCGTCGCGCCCCGAGCCGGCGGACTGGTCCAAGGCCGGCATCCGCCAGCAGGCCGCCGACTCGCACCGGCTGGTGACCGCGCTCAAGCGGATCTACCAGCAGGAGTGGCTCTCCACCGGCGCCAGCAAGGGCGGCATGTCCTCCACCTACTTCCGCCGCTTCTACCCGGACGACGTCGTGGGCACGATCGCGTACGTGGCGCCGAACAACACCGACGTCAACGACTACGCGGCCTACACCAACTTCTTCCGCACCGTCGGCACCCCCGAATGCCGGGCCGCGCTGAACGCCGCCCAGCGCGAGCTGCTGGTGCGCCGCGACCGCCTGGAGACCCGCTACGTGGCCGACAACAAGGCCGCCGGCTCGACCTTCAACACCCTCGGCACGCCGGACCGGGCGTACGAGGCGGGCGTGCTCGACGTGGTCTGGGCGTTCTGGCAGTACAGCACCGAGGCGGACTGCGCCAAGGTCCCGGCCGCGGCCACCGCGACCGACGACGCGCTGTACGCGTGGTTCGACTCGCAGTCCGGCATCACCGGCAACAGCGACCAGTCGCTGGCGAAGTACACCGCGTACTACTACCAGGCCGCGACCGAGCTGGGTGCGCCGTTCTTCGACGTCTCGCACCTCAAGGGCGTGCTGCACTACGACTACAAGGAGCTGTACTCGGCCCGGTCGTACGTGCCGAAGGACATCCCGATCTCCTTCAACCCGAACGCGATGCGGGACATCGACCGCTGGGTGAAGCACGACGCCGAGCGGATCATCTACGTCTACGGCGGCAACGACCCGTGGGGCGCCAAGCCGTTCAAGCTCGGCCGGGGCAGTGACGACAGCTACGTCTACACCGTGCCGGGCGGCAACCACGGCTCCAACATCGGCCAGCTGCCGGCCGCGCAGTCGGCGGAGGCGACCGCCAAGGTGCTGGAGTGGGCCGGCCTGGGCGACCAGGACGCCGCCCGCTCGCTCGGCAAGAAGCAGCAGATCCCGCCGTTCGGCCCGCTCGACGAGGAGGGCCTGAAGCTGGAGTCGCAGCGCCACCCGCTGTAAAGCGCCACCCGCTGTGACCGGCAGGTCGTAGCGCTGTGTGACGCCTTGGATGAGGCCGCCCCCAGCCCGGGGGCGGCCTCCTCGCGTATCTGGCGGGGCCGGCCCGCTCGGGACGGGCCGGGCCCTATCTGAAGTACTGAATCAGTGCTTCAATGCTTTTATGGCCTACCGACGCACGCCCGCCGTCCAAGCCCGGCTGGACGCCCAGCGCGAGGCCGTGCTGCAGGCAGCTGTCCTGCTGCTCGCCGAGCGCGGCTACGGCGGCTGCACGATGGCCGCCGTAGCGGACCGTGCCGGGATCGCCACCGGAAGCCTCTACCAGCACTTCGCCAGCAAGGCCGAGTTGTCCGTGCAGTTGTTCCGCCGGGTGGTCACCCGCGAGATGGCCGCCGTCGACGCGGCCGTCGCCCTCCGGGAGGGCCCGCGGCAGCGGATCGCCGCGGTCGTCGAGACCTTCGCCGCCCGCGCCCTGCGCGCGCCCCGGCTGGCGTACGCGCTGCTGGTCGAGCCGGCCGACGCGGTCGTGGACAGCGAGCGCCTGGTGTTCCGCCGGGCGTTCCGGGACGTGATCGCCACCGAGATCGCCGCCGCCGTGGCGAGCGGCGAGCTTCCCGAGCAGGACCCGGTGCTGACCGCCGCCGCGCTGGTCGGCGCGGTCGGCGAGGCGCTGGCCGGCCCGCTCGCGGCCGCGCCTGTGCCTGTGCCTGTGCCTGCGCCTGTGGCAACGGCCGCGCCCGCACGGACGGCCGCGCCCACGAAGCCGGCGGGCACCACCGACGTGGTCCCCGCACTGGTCTCCTTCACCCTGCGTGCCCTGGGAGGACGCGATGACAGCGACGCATGAGGTCACCAACCAGGTGCCCCTGCCGTACGGACACGACACCGCCGCCGATCCGACCCTGCTCGCCGCCCTGCACCGGGCCGGCGCCGGCTGGGCCGAGTCCGAACTGCACGAGCTCGGCCGCCTGGCCGGCTCCGAGCAGGCCGCCGAGTGGGGCCGGCTGGCCAACGAGAACCCGCCCGTCCTGCGCACCCACGACCGCTTCGGCCACCGCGTCGACGAGGTCGAGTTCCACCCGGCCTGGCACGAGCTGATGCGCACCGCCGTCTCCCACGGCCTGCACGCCGCGCCCTGGCGGGACGAGCGGCCCGGCGCCCACTCCGCCCGGGCCGCCAAGTTCTTCGTCTGGGGGCAGGTCGAGGCCGGCCACACCTGCCCGATCTCGATGACCTACGCCGCCGTCCCGGCCCTGCGCGCGAACCCCTCCCTGGCGGGCGAGTTGGAGCCGCTGCTGGCCGCCACCACGTACGACTTCGGGCTGCGCGAGCCGCGCACCAAGCGCGGGCTGATCGCCGGCATGTCGATGACCGAGAAGCAGGGCGGCTCGGACGTCCGCACCAACACCACCACCGCGACCCCGCACCCGGACGGCACCTACCGGCTGACCGGCCACAAGTGGTTCACCTCGGCGCCGATGTCCGACCTCTTCCTGACGCTCGCCCAGGCGCCGGGCGGGCTCAGCTGCTTCATGCTGCCGCGCGTCCTCCCGGACGGCACCCGCAACCGCCTCCAGCTGATGCGGCTCAAGGACAAGCTCGGCAACAAGTCCAACGCCTCCGCCGAGCTGGAGTACGACGGCGCGGTCGGCTGGCCGGTCGGCGAGGAGGGGCGGGGGGTGGCGACCATCATCGAGATGGTCAACATGACCCGCCTGGACTGCACCGTCGGCGCCGCCTCCGGCATGCGCTACGGCGCGACCCGGGCCGTCCACCACGCCCTGCACCGGCGGGCGTTCGGCCGGCCGCTGGTGGACCAGCCGCTGATGCGCAACGTGCTCGCCGACCTGGTCGTGGAGTCCGAGGCGGCCACCGCCGTCGCGATGCGGCTCGCCCGGAGCACCGACCTGGCCCTGGCCGGGGACGAACCCGAGGCGCTGGTACGGCGGTTGGGCCTGGCGGTGGCCAAGTACTGGGTCTGCAAGCGCGGCCCGGCGCACGCCGCCGAGGCGCTGGAGTGCCTGGGCGGCAACGGCTACGTCGAGGAGTCCGGGATGCCCCGGCTCTACCGGGAGGCGCCGCTGGTGTCGATCTGGGAGGGCTCCGGCAACGTCGCCGCCCTGGACGCGCTGCGCGCCATGGCCAAGCGCCCGGAGACGGTCGAGGCCTTCCTCGGCGAGCTCGACGCCGCCGCCGGGGCGGACCGCCGGCTGGACGCGGCCGTCGCCGACCTGCGCAAGCAGCTCACCGACCAGGCCGACCTGGAGTACCGGACGCGCCGACTGGTCGAGTCGATGGCGCTGGCCTTCCAGGGCGCGCTGCTGGTCCGCCACGGCAGCCCGGCGGTGGCGGACGCGTTCTGCGCCACCCGCCTCGCCGGGGACCGCGGCTCCGCCTTCGGCACCCTGCCGTCCGGCGTCGACACCGCCGGGATCATCGACCGGGCCCGCCCGGTGCCGGCGTGAGCGAATCCCAGGAGGTCCGCGCGTTCTGGCAGGCCCTGGGCCTGCCCGGCCTCATCGACGTGCACACCCACTTCATGCCGAAGAAGGTCCTCGACAAGGTGTGGGCGTACTTCGACGCGGCCGGCCCGCTGGTGAACCAGCCCTGGCCGATCACCTACCGCGAGGCGGAGGAGCAACGCGTCCAGCGGCTGCGGGACTTCGGCGTCCGGGCGTTCACCTCGATGCTCTACCCGCACAGGCCCGGCATGGCCGGTTGGCTGAACGCGTGGTCGGCCGACTTCGCCGCCCGCACCCCGGAGTGCCTGCACACCGCGACGTTCTTCCCCGAGCCCGAGGCGCCCGGCTACGTGGCCCGCGCGATCGAGGACGGCGCCCGGGTGTTCAAGGCGCACGTGCAGGTCGGCGGCTACGACCCGGCGGACCGGCAGCTGGACGAGGTGTGGGGGCTGCTCGCCGAGACCGGCACGCCGGTGGTCACCCACTGCGGGTCCGGACCGGTGCCGGGCAACTTCACCGGCCCCGGTCCGATCGGCGAGGTGCTGAAGCGCCACCCCGGACTGGTCCTGGTGGTCGCCCACCTCGGCATGCCCGAGTACCGCGACTTCCTCGACCTGGCCGAGCGCCACCCGGCCGTCCGGCTGGACACCACGATCGCCTTCACGGACTTCGCCGAGGCCGACGTCCCGTTCCCGCGCGCCGAACTGCCGCGCCTGCGCGGCCTCCAGGACCGCGTCCTGCTCGGCAGCGACTTCCCCAACATCCCGTACCGGTACGTGCACCAGCTGGAGGCACTGGCCGGGCTGGGCCTGGGGGAGGAGTGGCTGCGGGCCGTCTGCCACGACAACGCCGCCGCGCTCTTCGGGCTCGCCCCGGCGGGCTGAGGCGGCCGGTCGCCGGGGGCGCGGTCCTGAGCACCCCCGGCCCCGGGCCCTTACCTGCGGGGTAATCGACGCCCGGCGGCCGGGCGGGCAGGGTGGGGGGACCCGGCCGGCGTCACCGCCGCCGGGCCCCATCCCCGTCAGGAGGCTGATCCGCCATGTCCGCGAACGCCCTCACGCCCGCCCGCCCCGGCTCCGCCTCCCCCCTGTGGACGGTGCGCGGCGTGCTCGTCCTGGACGCCCTGGTCACCGGCGGCAACGGCCTCGTCTACCTGGCCTTCGCCGGCCCGGTCGGCGAACTGCTCGGGGTCGGCCGCAGCGTCCTGCTCGCCCTCGGGCTCTTCCTCACCGGCTACGCCCTCGGGGTCGGCGCCCTGGCCGCCCGCCGGCGGCCGCCGCGGCTCGCGGTGCAGGCGGTGATCGACCTCAACGCCGTCTGGGTGGTGCTCAGCCTGGTGGCGATGGCGGCCTGGTTGGAGCCGACCACGGCCGGCGCCGTCTGGATCCCGGTGCAGGCGGCGGTGGTGGCCCTGTTCGCCGTCCTCCAGTTCACCGCACTGCGCCGCCGCGACGGGGGCGGCACCGGGGGGCGTCGCACCTGAACCGGGGTCAGCGCTCCGGGCCGACCGCGTCCTGGAGGAACCGCACCGTCTCCGCGTCGGCCGGCAGGAGGGTCTCCATGGCCAGCTCGGAGACCGTCACGTCCAGCGGCGTGTTGAAGGTCGTGATGGTGGACAGGAACGACAGCACCCGCCCCTCGTGCCGGATCCGCATCGGCAGCGCGAACGGGGACAGCCCGGCGCCGTCCGCCTGCTCCCCGCCCGGGCCCGGGTCGTCCGCCGCCGTCGGGTAGCCGGCGACCTCCTCGTACAGCCGCCGCAGCGCCTCGCCGCGCAGCAGCTCGATCCGGTGCTCCACCCGCTCCAGCAGGTGCCGCCGCCATTGCGGCAGGTTCACGATGCGCGGCGCCAGCCCCTCGGGGTGCAGGGCGATCCGCATCGCGTTGAGCGGCGGCTCCAGCAGGTGCGGGGCGACGCCGTCGAGGAGCAGCCCGAGCGAGCGGTTGGCCGCCAGCACCCGGAAGGTCCCGTCGACGACCAGCGCCGGGTACGGGTCGTGGGCGGCGAGCAGCCGCTCCAGGCCGCCGCGCAGCGCGTCCATCGACGGGTCGTCCAGTGGCGTCTCGGGGAAGTGCGGGGCGTAGCCGGCCGCGAGCAGCAGGGTGTTGCGCTCGCGGACCGGGACGTCCAGGTGTTCGGCGAGCCGCAGCACCAGCTCCCGGCTCGGGCGGGACCGGCCGTTCTCGACGAAGCTGAGGTGCCGGGTCGAGGAGTCCGCCCGCAGGGCCAGTTGCAGCTGGCTGAGCTGGCGCCGTTCGCGCCAGCCGCGCAGCAGCGGTCCGACTCCGGTACCCGTCGGGCTGCCCATGCCCGCCATGATCGTCATGGCCAGGACGGTACTGGACCGGGCCCGCCCCGGGGGAGAGGGCCTTCCGGCCCGGTCGGCGTGGATTCGGGTGGCACGGCTGGGCGGTGGAGCTTTTCGTTCGGTACGGCTTCGGGGGTCCGGCTCAGACGCCGGTGCTCGACCCCGGCCGGATGACCATCAGCACCACGACCACCGCCCACAGCAGGTTGAACACCCCGGCCGTCATCGGCAGCAGCCGCAGGCCCTGGACGGCCTTGGCGTGCTGCTCCGGTGCGGTGTCGGCGCCGAGCGCGTCCACCGCGGCCTGCTGCCCGGGCAGGACGAAGAGCAGCAGCGAGAGCGCGGCGATCGCGGTGAGCACCATCGAGACGATGATCCAGGACTGCCCGAGCACGTCCATCACCTGGGCCAGGCCGATGCCCATCACCGGCACCGCGACCCCCAGCAGGGCGTAGACCTGGGTGATCCGGTGCAGGATCCGCAGCACGCCCGCGTCCGAGGCCTGGTCCGGCCCGCCGGCCAGCGCGGCCTTGGCCCGGCGCGGGAACATGCTGACGGCCACCGCGACCGGGCCTATGAACAGGACCGACGCGAGGACGTGCAGGCTCAGCAGGAACTTGGCCATGGCGGGGACACCCTTAAATCCGGCGGTGGGCAGCTGGTGCGACGGGCGTCCGGTGGCGGCGCGCCCGCGATCAGGCACGCTAACACCGCTTATCCGGGGGCCCGCCGCGCGGGTGGGCGTGCTCGTTCCGCAGGACTGCAGTGCTCCGCCCTGTTCAGCCCGCCGTCGTCAGCTGGACGATCCTCGGCGCGGCGGTGCTGACCGCCGCGACGGCGGCGCCGTGCTCCGGGTCGGCCCAGTCGAGCAGGTGCAGGTCCTGGTGGCGGCTGCGCAGCGGGGCGCCGGGCGGGACGTCCAGGGGCAGGTCGGACAGGTCGACGGAGGCCAGGGTGTCCAGGGTGGCCCGCCCGATCTTGATCAGCGACTCCTTGCGCACCCACAGCCGCAGGAACGCCTGGTCCGGTTCCGGTGCCGCCTCGACCAGGCGCAGTTCGGCGGGGGAGAGCACCCGGCGGGCGACCGCGCCCAGCGATCCGCCGCGCGCGGCCAGCTCGACGTCCACCCCGACCGGCTGGTGGCCGGCTCCGGCCGCGACCACGCCCCGGGTGTGCGACAGGCTCACGTGCACCTCGGGGTGGTCCGGCAGGTACGGCTTGCCGTGGTCGGCCAGGCCGCAGTCCGGGCACTGCTGGGCGAGCGTGAGCGAGGCCGCCGGGACGTCGAGCAGCCGGGCGGCGCAGAGCCGGACCAGCACGTGGCCGGCGGTGAAGTCGATCCGCCCGGACTCGTGCCGGAAGCGTGCGGCGCGCTCGCGTTCGAGGGGGGTGAGCAGGTGCTCGCCCGCTTCGGGGTGCCGCAGTACGGCGTCGGCGGACGCGACGGCGACGAGCGGCGTGCTCTGGTCCTGGGCCTCGGAGGTCATTGCTCCAACCTAACGGGCGCGGACGTCGGGCGGGGGCGGCGCGGACGTCGTCCAGGCAGGGCCGGTGGGAGGGGACCGCTGCGCCGCGCGGTGGATTTTCGGATCGGATCTGAAGATCTGTAGGGTAGGAATCGCCCGATTTGAGGTTGGATGTCCCGGATCTGCGGGATCGCCAGCAGATAGTACGAACGGGGCAGGTTATGCGCGCCTGCTCTTTTTCCTATGCGCGGAGGAATGTGTCGATGGGTCAGGGCACCGGTACGCCGGATCACAGAACGACCGCCGTGAGAAGAGAACCCGCCACCCGCAGGCGTCGGACCGTCCGGGTCGCCGTGGCGACCGTCGTCGCGGCGCTGCCGCTGGCGGCCGTGCTGACGGTCGGTTCGGCTGCTCCGCTCGCCCCACCACTGGGCGCCTGCACGGGCCCCGACTGCCCCGCCACCTGGCCGCCGCCGAACAACGGCGACTTCCCCGGCCGGGACGCCAGCATCAACGTCTTCACCGGTGGCAACTACACCGTGACCGGTCGCGCCGCCGAGGCCGAGGGCAAGATCGTCACGCTGGGGAACCTGACCGTCGAGAAGAACGGCGGCGGCATCTACAACATGGGCGTCGTCGGCGTCGGCTCGCGCGTCGTGCCGCCCAACGGCAGCGACTTCGTCACCACCGGCGGCAACGTCGACGTCGTGACCGGCAACTCGATCCTGATCGGCGGGAGCGACTCCCACGGCCCGGCCTTCGGCAACCTGCGCCACGCGGGCAGCGTCACCGGCACCGTCAGCATCGACCCCACCGGCCAGGCGATCCAGGACCCGAACGCCGCCGCCCCGTACCAGACGGTGCTCACCCAGATCGAGGAGATCTCCGACTGCGTCGGAAAGGCCACCGCGACCGGCACCGTCGACATCTCCTCCAGCCAGGCGACCTTCACCGGTGACGGGACCAGCCTGAAGCAGGTCTTCAACGTCACCCAGAACCTCGCCTCGCCGAGCGGCGGGCAGATCGGACTGGTCTTCGACAACATCCCGGCCGGGGCCACCGTCGTGGTGAACATGCTCGGGGACAGCCCGATCATCAACACCTACACGGGCACCGGCCTGGCCGGGGACCAGACCACCGACATGCGGTCGAAGCTGATGTACAACTTCCCGACCGC
This sequence comes from Kitasatospora sp. NPDC058492, assembly GCF_042720685.1. Taxonomy (NCBI): domain Bacteria; kingdom Bacillati; phylum Actinomycetota; class Actinomycetes; order Kitasatosporales; family Streptomycetaceae; genus Kitasatospora; species Kitasatospora sp. NPDC058492. The sequence continues at coordinate 718 of NZ_JBHXMU010000020.1, read as the reverse complement.
GACCTCGGCGCAGATCCTCGGCAGCGCCCAGTTCCAGGGCTCGGTCCTGGCCGGCAACCCGGGCGGCACCACGACCATCGCCCAGCCCGGGATGAACGGCCGGGTGTACCTCGCGGGCAACCTGATCCACACCGGCACCGGCGGCTACGAGATCCACAGCTACCCGTTCGACGGGGACCTGCCGGACTGCCAGGTGACGCCGAGCCCGTCGCCGTCCACCTCGCCGTCTTCTTCGCCGTCGTCGTCCCCGTCTTCTTCGCCGTCCTCTTCGCCGTCGTCGTCCCCGTCTTCTTCGCCGTCCTCTTCGCCGTCGTCGTCCCCGTCTTCCTCGCCCTCCTCCTCGCCGTCGTCGTCCCCGTCCTCGTCGCCCACGGCCAGTCCGTCCAGCTCGGGCCCGGCCCCGACCAGCCACCACCCGTCCGAGCACCCGACCAGCCACCACCCCGGTGGCGGCGGTGAGCTGCCCTCCACCGGCGCGGGCAACGCCCCGATGGTCTTCGGCCTGGCCGGCGTCGGCCTGCTCGGCCTCGGCGGTCTCGCCGTCCTGGCCGCCCGCCGTCGCGGTCGCCACAGCTAGGCCCTGCCCGGGGCAAGGAACACCCGAGCAACCACAACAACGGCCCAGGCCGCCCGCGTCGACCTCGACCGGGCGGCCTGGGCCGTGTCGGCGGCCCGCCGCAGGCACGCGTCGGCCCCTCGCCCAGCACGGGCGAGGGGC